>JBCEBX010000359.1:0-2536 GCA_039206455.1 Asticcacaulis sp. | reverse complement strand
GGTCAATGATGTGCTGATTGATGAATCGGTCAAAACCCTGTTCCGCACGGAATTGTTCTCGGACGTGCAGATCGTCCTTGAAGGGCAGGAAATGGTCGTCAGCGTTGTCGAAGCGCCGATCATCAATCAGGTGGTCTTTGAGGGCAACAGCGCCCTGTCGAAAGACAAGCTGCGTGATGAAGTTACCATCCGTCCGCGCGGCATCTTTACGCGCGCACGTGTTCAGGCCGATGTTCAGCGTATCATCGAGCTTTATCGCCGTTCCGGCCGTATCTCGGCGACCGTATCGCCTAAGATCGTTGAACTGCCGCAAAAGCGCGTCGATCTTATTTTTGAGATCAATGAAGGCGTCAAGACCGGCGTTTCCAATGTCAACTTTGTCGGCAACCGCGCCTATTCGGATAATGAACTGGCGGGCGTGATCGTTACCCGTAAATCATCCTGGTGGAAGTTCTTCTCGTCGAACGATAACTATGATCCTGACCGGATTGACTATGACCGCGAGCAATTGCGGAAGTTCTATACCAACCGCGGCTATTATGATTTCCGCGTCGTCTCGGCGGTGGCGGAACTGACACCTGACCGCAAGGACTTCGCCATCACCTATACGATTGATGAAGGCGAGAAATATAATTTCGGACGCGTAACGGTTAAAACGGAAAACGACCGTCTGAGCGCGGAAAACCTTGAGCGCATGTTGCCGGTTCAGTCGGGTCAGCTTTATGAATCCGACTTGATCGAAAAGGCCGTTGAAGGTCTGACCTATGCCGCCGGACAGGCCGGTTTTGCCTTTGTGGACGTGCGTCCGCAGGATACCGGAAACCCTGAAACCCGCACGGTTGACGTCACCTTCAATGTGCGTGAAGGCGCGCGCGTCTATATCGACAAGATCAATGTTGTCGGCAATGCCCGTACGCTTGACCGCGTTATCCGCCGTGAAATGCTGG
Organism: Asticcacaulis sp.; assembly: GCA_039206455.1. Taxonomy (GTDB): domain Bacteria; phylum Pseudomonadota; class Alphaproteobacteria; order Caulobacterales; family Caulobacteraceae; genus Asticcacaulis. The sequence continues at coordinate 1,589 of JBCEBX010000359.1, read as the reverse complement.
TATCCGAAGGCGATGCCTATAACAAGGCGCTGATTGAGCGTTCGCGTATGTTCGTAGGCTCGCTGGGCTTCTTCAAGGATGTCGAGATCACGGATAAACCGACGGGCCAGCCGGATCGCACCAATATTGAAGTGGCGATCACCGAGCAGCCAACGGGTGAACTGAGCTTCGGGGCGGGCTTCTCGTCCTATGAAAAGTTCATTCTCGATGTCGGTATTACCGAGCGTAACTTCCGGGGTCGCGGTCAGAACGTGCGGGCGCGGGTATCCTGGGGGTCGATCCAGAAAAACATCGACTTCAGCTTCACTGAGCCGCGCTTTATGGGCCGTGATGTCTCCGCCGGTTTTGACCTGTTCCACAGCCAGCTCGATTATGCGCGCTATTCCGGCTATCAGTCCGAAAGCACCGGTGCCGCCGTGCGTGTCGGTTATAACCTGAATGGTTTCAGTGTACTGCGCCTGCGTTATAACCTGCGTCAGGACAAGCTGAACTATGGCACCAGCTTCAACTGTGATGACCTGCTCTATAGCTGTGGCAATGGCCTGACCTCATCGGTCGGTTACACCCTGTCGTTCGACCGTCGTAACGACTATATGCTGCCGACGCGTGGCTGGGTTGTGAACCTGCGTCAGGACTTTGCCGGTCTTGGGGGCGATGTCTCCTATATCCGTTCCGAACTGGAAGGCAGCTGGTATCATGGCTTCCGCAAGGACATGATCCTCAGTGTCAATGGTCAGGTCGGAAACATTGCTGCCTGGCAGGGTGACTCGATCCGTATCAACGACCGCTTCTTCAAGGGCGGCACGACCTTCCGTGGCTTTGAAAGCGCCGGTATCGGCCCGCGGGATAACTCAACGACCTATGCACTTGGCGGGGAAACCTATGCCATCGGTACGGTTGAGTTGGGGATTCCTAATGGGCTGCCCGAGCAATATGGCTTGAAAACCGCCTTGTTCATGGATGTCGGGACACTGGGTGGGGTGGATGATCGCCTGAAATACTGCACCTCTACGCAGGCACTGGCCGGACAGTGTGCGGCCGGACAACGCAATGCAAACATTGTCGATGATCTGTCCCTGCGCGTTGTGGCCGGTGTCACCATTCGCTGGAAGTCGCCCATGGGCCCGATCCAGTTCGATATCAGCCAGATTATCCGCAAGGAAGACTACGACAAGACGGAGACCTTCCGCTTCTCGCAATCGACACAATTCTAAGTCAAATTCAAGTTAACGCCTTATCTCATAGGTCTACAGAGTAAACGAACATGAAAACATATCTTCTTCCGCTCAGCCTGATGCTTGTAGCCTCTGTGGCTCAGGCGCAAACCCCCGCAGCGCCTGCCGCTCCGGCACCTGTAACCAACCCCGGGCCGGTCATTCCGGGCGTCTGCGTCTATTCCAACGAAGCCGTTATGCGTAACGCTAACGTTTCCAAGGCGGCTATGACGCGTCTGGAGCAGCTTTCGACGGCCGCCGAAGCCGAACTGGCCCCTGATCTTAAAGTGCTTGAGACGGAACGCGAAGCTATTGTGAAGCAGCAGCAGGCCGGTGCAACTCAGAAAACCCTTCAGCCGCTGGTTCAGGCCCTGA
>JBCEBX010000358.1:4804-10190 GCA_039206455.1 Asticcacaulis sp. | reverse complement strand
GTATTGCCCCGGCCGCAGGCCTCCCAGTCGACGCCCTGGCCGCCGCGCTGCGCCTGCTCGCGCGCGCCGTCGCGGGAGAGCGAGCTGCCGGTCTAGGCGATCACGTAGCGCCGCCTCAGGCCGGTCGCGCCAGTCATGCAGACCGATGTGCATCGACGGCACCTTAAGCCCCATATCTGACACGGCCTGACGCAATACCTTCGGGGCAACCCCGCCAAGTCCCGTCAGTTCCACTTCGTCATAGCCGATGGCCTTAAGGCGTTTCAATGTCCCCAGCGGGTCAGCCGCATAGGCCTCACGCACCGTATAGACCTGCGCCCCGATATGCGGAAACGGAACCGTACCGGCCCTCAGTGACATTGGCGCAAACGACGCCATAAGCCCCAGTCCCATCACGCCTTGCAGCAGACCTCTTCGTGAACACATCGCGCTCATTTTCCTCTCCGATTTATATTTATGTGCGCCACAGAACGCGGTTTCGCCGCCCCTGTCAATGTGAGCATATTTTATCATTGACTTAATTAAGTAAATAATTAATTATTACATATGACTTCGTCCGACCCCGACAGCTTCACCGCCCTGGCCGACCCGACGCGGCGGCGTATCCTTGAGCATCTGGCGCAGACCGCCCACATGCCCGCCAGCGATATTGCCGCGCAATTCACCCTCTCCAAGCCTGCCATTTCCCAGCACCTGAAAATCCTTAAGGCCGCCCAGCTGGTCAGCGTCGAAGTCAGGGGACAGCAACGTATCTACCGGCTTAATCAGGCCGGATTTGACGACATGTCAGAGTGGATTACCCGCACCCGTCGCCACTGGGCACAGGCGCTGGACAACCTTGAAACCCTTCTTACGGAGACACCGGACGATGACCGATAAATCCCAAAACACAGATTACGGGAAAGTATATGAAAACGGCACGCTGGCGTTTGAGCGCCTTCTGCCCGGCCCGCTGGAAAAGGTCTGGTCCTATATTGTTGAGGGCGATAAACGCGCCAGATGGTTCAGCAGCGGCGACATCCCCTCTCAGGCGGGTCAATACTTCACCATGATCTTCAACCACACACAGCTTTCCGGCGAAGTGGCCCCTGAGCGTTTCAGCGTCATGCGTGAGCCGGTCAGTTTCGATGTCAAACTCCTGAGCATCGACGCCCCGCATCAGGTTTCCTTCACCTGGCCCGAAGGCGACGAAGCCGAAGACGAGATTGCCGAGGTCACCATTACCCTGACCCCTCAGGACGACAAGGTCTTATTGCGCCTGACCCAGACCAATCCGCGTATTCGCCGTGACCTGATTATCGATTATCTCGGCGGGTGGCATTCGCATCTGGGCATTCTTGAAGACGTGACCAATAACCGTCCACCCCGTCCGTTCTGGACGACCCATGCCGCCATCGAAGCCCATTACCAGCAGATCCCCGACGACAAACTGCTAAGCCTGCCGCTACCGCCGGCTTGAGGCCGCACCGGCACCACCACCGCCCCAGACCACCGATAAACCGATCAGAAACCCGAAGTCGTACCAGCCGCCGCTATTGGGAACCGCATAGATACGCACTTCGGGATTGAACAGGTGACCGATAAGGGAAAACGGCGCAATGGCCCCGTGCACCAGCCCCATCCAGAACCCCGGCATCGAAGGGGGCGACACATAGCCCGCCTGCGTCGCACAGGCGCTCAGCAAAACCACCCCCGCCGTGGCCATCAGCACCCATCTGACTGTTCTGACTGACATAATAAAAAGCCCCCTCAGTGCCTGAGGGGGCAGTGTAACGCTTTTGCTATACCGTATCAATCAGGCGGCGCATGGCCTCAAGATAGCTTACGAAGGCGGCACGACCGGTCTCGGTCAGGGTGATCGTCGTCAGAGGCTTCTTGCCGACAAAACTCTTGTCGATGGCCACATATCCGGCCTCCTCCAGCTTACGCAGTTGCACCGAAAGATTGCCGTCCGTGGCACCGGTCTTTTGTTTAAGGCGGGTAAAATCCGCCGATCCGGCCGTCGACAGATAGGCCATGACCCCAAGACGCAACCGGCCATGAATGACATCGTCTATGGCTTCAAGGTTAAAATCATCTGCCACGATCTACCCCCGCTCTGCCGACATCAGCTTAAGGCCAGGCAAGGTGGCAAACAGGATCAGGCACAGGGCATAGACCAGAAACTGCTCAGGCTCATTGGCGGTCAGAGCCGTCAGAATGGCACCGCCAAAGGTGCCAAAACAGACCCATTTCAGCCAGTTTTGCCCCGAAATGACGGCACTCACCCACCAGGCCACCCCATAAAGAACCAGAATAGTCGGTGCCAGCCCGGCAATCAGAATATCGGTATGGCCCAACCGGTTCCCAGCCAGCAACAGACACATGGCGATGATAAATATGCTCACGCCGGTCATTGACCACACCGCACCAAACAGACGGTTCATGGCTCCGCCTGAGCCATAACGGGCAATGGACGCCCTGATACTGACAATCGACAGAAGCGCATAGATCACCCCCGCACCCAGCCAGCTTGCGCTGATAATCCACGGCGTCGGCATGGGCAGCAGCCCCGTAATAAATCCATAGTGCACAAGGCTTGCGGCCCCGAAACATAAGCCTGCCCAGAACAGAGCACCGCCCCCGCGTATCGGCTGACGGCCGCCATCTTCGGCCAGTGCCTTCATATAGGCTATATCGTTTTTCAATGCTTCGGACATCTTACCCCTCGATCGGAAATAATGTGAATGAACCCCTGCCTGCATTACCTCGGCGAAAAAAGGCAGCACAGGCAGGGCGCGAACAGGGAAGCTCGCAAAACCCGAATACAAAAAGAACTTTATTTTGTAAAGTCATTTATTGACATGCACTCACTTTTCCGGTTGCACCCCCGCCCTTTGACAGTGTTAGCTGCCCGCTCATTCCTGCACAGGATCAGACCTCATGACCGGAAACCGCCCCCTGCGCTCCAAGCTCGCCAGCCTGAGCATTGCCTGTCTGGCTATGGCGTTTCCCCTCACCAGTAAGGCTCAGATGACAACCGCTAAACCCGCTATCCATAACCCGCACACCGCAACCGCAGACACACCCGATCCGCGTCAGTTCCTTGAGGAAGTCGAAAGCGAAGCGGCGCTCGATTGGGTGCGTGCGCGCAACGAACGCAGCCTGAACCATTTGCGCGCCGATCCGCGCTTTGCCGAAAACGAAGCCGAGATGCTGAAAATCGTTGAGGCCACCGACCGTATCCCTGCGCCTTCGTTCGCCAAGGGCGGCAAGATCGATAATTTCTGGCAGGACAAGGATCATGTGCGCGGTATCTGGCGGCGCACGACCTGGGACTCCTATGTCAGCGACAGCCCTGAATGGGAAACCCTGCTCGATTTTGATGCACTGGCCAAGGCTGAAGACAAGAACTGGGTCTATAAAGGCTCGGACTGCCTGCCGCCGGAAAATACCCGCTGCCTGATCAATCTGTCCGATGGTGGCAAGGACGCCATCACCGTACGTGAATATGATCTGACGACCAAAAGCTTTGTCGAAGGCGGATTTCATCTGCCCGAAGGCAAGCAGCTCGTAACATGGAAAGACGCTGATACGCTTTATGTCGCGCGTGAATGGGTACCGGGTGAAGTCACCCCCTCAGGCTATGCCTATGTCACCAAGGCCCTGAAGCGCGGGCAAAAACTTGAAGACGCCGTTGAAATTCATCGCGGTGAACCAACCGACATGATGGCTTACCGCACCGTGCTGCGCGATATTGACGGCAACTATGTCATTGATTTTGCCGATCGCCGCCCGTCATTCTTTGAGGTCGATACGACATGGTTCCATGAGGGGCGCGAGGTTAAACTGCCCCTGCCCCTGACGACGGAACTGAGCGCCTACCATAAGGGACAGGCAATATTCAGCCTCAAGGACGAATTTAAAAGCGCCAAAGGCACAGCCTATCCTGAAGGCGCCGTCATTGCGCTTGATCTGTTTGCCGCCCTCAAAGCCCCCGAACAGATTGAACCCACGGTGGTCTTTGCGCCCTCTGACCACGAAAGCGTCGAAAGCCTGACCGTGACGCAAAACCGCGTCATCCTGTCGGTATTATCCAACGTAACCGGCAAGATCGTCAGCGTCGATTTCAGCAACGGTCAGTGGACGCAACACACCATCGCCCTGCCGGAAAACTCATCCTTGAGCATTGGGTCTGCCGATAACGAAAGCGACGCGGTGCTTGCCTGGTCAACCGGCTATCTGCAACCTTCGACCCTGTACCGTGCCGATGCCGTGAGCCTTGAAGCCCATGAGGTCAAGGCCAGCCCTGCCCGTTTTGACCCCACCGGCCTCAAGGTCGAACAGCACTGGGCAACCTCAAAAGACGGTACAAAAATACCTTATTTCGTCGTCATGCGCGAAGACGCAAAGCTTGATGGTTCAACACCCAGCCTGCTCTATGCCTATGGCGGGTTTGAGATTTCGCTGAAACCCTCCTATTCCGGGGGCTTAGGCAAGCTGTGGCTGGAAAAGGGCGGCGCCTATGTGCTGGCCAATATCCGTGGCGGCGGTGAATTCGGCCCCAAATGGCATGAGGCTGGCCTGAAAACCAACCGTCAGCTGATTTTTGATGATTTTCAGGCCGTGGCCGAAGACATCATCGCCAGAAAGATCACCTCACCGCGCCGTTTAGGCATTATGGGCGGCTCGAATGGTGGCCTGCTGATGGGTGTGCAACTGACCCAGCGCCCTGAGTTGTGGAACGCCGTAGTCATTCAGGTGCCGCTGCTCGATATGCTCCGCTTCCATACCTTGCTGGCGGGCGCTTCATGGCAGGGCGAATATGGCCGTCCGGATGACGCCACCGAAGGCGCGTTCCTTAGGAGCATCTCGCCTTATCATAACCTGAAAGACGGCGTCGCCTATCCGGAACCCTTCTTTGTCACCTCAACCAAGGATGACCGCGTTCACCCCGGCCACGCCCGCAAAATGGCCGCCCTGCTTGAGGATATGGGTCTGCCCTATCTCTATTATGAGAACATTGATGGTGGCCACTCCGCCGCCGCCAACCTCAAGGAAACCGCCAAGCGTCATGCACTGGAATACACCTATCTGATGCAGAAGCTGATGGATTAATTCATAAGGGGCAGGCGCAAAACCTGCCCCTTTTTTGATCACGCAGCCCGTTACCGGCAATCGTTTTCTTATAAAAGCCCTGATACGCCTAAGCCCTCGCTTACAGGAATGTTCAGGAGGATATAATGATACGTCAAATTATCGCGGTCGGCTTTATGGGCGGCTTGCTTGTGGCCTGTAATAACCCCGAAACCGAAGAAAACCTCAACCAGATCGGCTCAGCCACTGAAAATCTGGCCAGCGAAGCCGCTGTCGCCGTTTCGTCAGCCGCCGCAGACCTCACCACCTC
>JBCEBX010000358.1:0-4794 GCA_039206455.1 Asticcacaulis sp. | reverse complement strand
CCACCTCTGATCCCAATATCTATGAATGCGCCAGCGGTGCACGCCTTTCGGTCGTCTATGGCATGGATAAGGCGGATGTGACCATCCTCGGCACCACCAACCAGACCGTCACCCTGAATAAGGTCGATTCCGACCGTGGCGATCTCTATACCGGCGGTGATCACCGTCTGCACCGGGATGGCGATATGGCCACATGGGGTACGGACGACGCCTGCACCCGCACCGCGTCTTAAACACACTCTATAGCCTGAGGTTTTAGCCCGCCGGTATGACCGCGCGGGCAAAGCCCGTTGTGGTGACATTAAAACTTGGGCGCTCTTCAAACAGGTGACTCAGCCCGCTTTCAAAATCCATCAGCACATCGGCATATTCCGCACTCTTGAGCGCCTTACCGGTCTGGATCGACTTGCTCATGCGGAATTTCCAGAACGAGGTGATGTGATCCAGCGTACCGATTACCTCGCCCAGTTCGGTAAACAGACCTGAGCCGTTCAGCAAAAAGCGCTTGAAAGGCGCGGGTTTGCCACGCGCCACCATGTCGGCATAGGCGGTGTCGTAGACATTCAGCACATCATAGGCCTGATTGAGGGCACGTGCCATGCCTTTGGCCAGCCTGACCTTCGCCGAAGCCAGATAGGTGCGCACCGTATCGTCACGCATCCCCGTAGGCTGATAGCTGCCAAGGCCCGACAGCACTTCGCGCAAGGCATCCTGAAGCTCAAGGTAACGCCATTTGTAATAAAGAAAGCCCCGCCAGGCGAAGACGCCTTCGGTAAATTCATGCTCCGACATGCGGAAGGTGGATTTCAGCGGCAACAGTTCCTGATCAAGCTCATTGGACAATATCTTGTTGCCAAGCTTCATGGAGGCACCGGTATAATATTCCCCCAAAGCCGTATTCACCAGTCGCTCGATTTCACGGCTGGTGAACTGCATCATGCGCGACAGGTCAGCACCGGAAATCTGGAGATAGCATGAGGCCGGCCTGATGTCGGCACGCGCCAGATTTTCCCGCACCAGAAACGGATCAAGCGATGGCAGTCGGTCGAGAATGCGCAGGACCTTGATGTCCTTGTTCTTATCAAAGTCAGCAATATTCAGATATTGCCGCGCCAGACTTTCAAAGCCCAACTGGTTGATAAAGATACTGGCGCCACCCAGTCTCAGGTCGGAATGATCATAGGGCAGTATGATCTTGGTGACCGTACGACGATTGGAATGATAAAAATGGCGCTCATTGGCCCGCAGGGTATGTTTGAGGATAATGCAGCGGTTCAGCAGCGACGACTGGAAAAACGGCGCCTCGCTATAGTCCCTGTCCCTGCCACAGATACGGTAAATGCGCGACAGGTTGAGCACACGGCTTGAGGACGCCGTCTGGTTCAGGTTGGCCAGATTGCGATATTCACGAATAACCCGCGGCTGAAACTCAGGGGTTATTCGGGACGCCACCGCTGAGGCTGGTTTTCTCGCCTTCATCTACTCTACCTTGCCGAAAACGCTTCAGTTGACTTCGGGCGCACCCAAAATCATCAGACTGTCTTCGAAATCCATTAGTATGTCTGCATATTCGAGTGGCGTCAGGCGCTGCATCATTGGATTGGCCGACATGCGATAGCCCCAGAACGAGCTAATATGGCCCAGGATGCCGATGCTTTCGCCCAACTCAAAGAACAGGCTCGGCCCATCGAGCAGGAAACGGCGGAAAGGCCCCGGATTTTCCCCTTCGACCAGCGCATGATAGGCCTGATCATAGATGGCCAGCGTGCGGCCCACGGTCGAAATCGCCTGTACGATGCGCCGGGCCAGACGCGGGCGGGCTTCCTTGAGATAGTCCCGAACCCCTTCATCCATGATACCCAGTGGCATATAGCTGGCGAGGCCCTCAAGCACACGGCGCATTTCTTCCTGGAGTTCGATATGCCGCCATTTGAAATACAGAAACCCGCGCCATGAGAAAATGCCATCCGAGAATTCCTCGTCGGACATCCGCAGGGTTTTCTTCAGCGGCCACAGTTCGCGATCAAGCTCATTGGCCAGTATCTTGCCCGCCAGCTTGCGCGACGCCCCACCGACCAGTCCGTCACCAAACGCCGTCATCACCAGACGCTCGATCTCTTCATTGGCGAAGCCGATCATGCGCTGCACATCATACGGCGAGATTTTCAGATAACAGGCCGCAGGCTTGAAGCCATTGCGCGACAGGTGTTCACGCACCAGAAACGGATCAAGCGACGGCAACTGATCGAGCAGGCGCAAGACCTGCACATCATGATGGCCCGCTACGTCATCAATATTGAAATAGTTACGCGCAAAGGTGTCAAAGCCGATCTGGTTGACCAGAACCGAACGCCCGCCGAGCTTTAGATCCATAGGATCAAACGGCAGGATTACCTTGGTGGCTGTACGACGAGGGCGCGAGAAATGGTCACGCTCATTGGCCCGCAAGGTATGCTTGACGACAATGGCCTTATTGAGTTGCGAATCTTTGAAGAAGGGGCGCGCGTAATAGTCGTCCTCGTTTGAGGAACTGAGGTATATCTGCGACAGATTAAGCACACGGCTGGTGGACGCCGTTTCCCCGAGATTAGCCAGATTACGGACGTCACGGCCCGCATTACCCGTGCTTCCGTATGCCTGATCCGCAAAACCGCGACCCGACTCTTTGCCCGCCAAGGCATTCATGCGCTCAACCTTCTGTTTTTCTTGCGCCGCGCCACCAGATTATCCAGTTGGCGTATAATCTTTCGCGCCTCTTCCGTTTCGTCTGCCTGCAATCCGTTCAGCCGAATGATGGCTTCAAGATGCACATCCAGAACCTTCGTATCCGCGTCATCGCCAAACTCTTGCATATAATCGTTTAAAGAGTGTGTAGCGCGCGCCACGAGCGTCAGGCGATATTCCAGCGCCTTGCGTTCTTTCTCAAGCAACTGGCTGACCATATAACGCAGCGTCTGTTTGTGCAGCCCGCCGCGCGCCTGCATAAGGGCCCGCAGACTTTCCAGTTCGACCGAAAGACTGCGCTGGAACATATCGCGAAATTCAGCATCTGCGGCGCGCTCAATGTCGTCTGTCCGACGCATTGGCCCGTCATAGGCGGTATCCGGCTTGCGGCGGCGGCAGGGGCCGACATAACCGGCAGCAATAATAAATGGCCGCGGGTTCAGAAGCACGGCCTGAACCGCCCTCAGAAGGCTGGTGGTTGAAAACGGCTTGACGACGAATTCATCGACACCGGCATTGCGCGCATCGGCCACATCCAGAGACCTTTGACGCGCGGTCAGCATAACCACCGGCACTTTCGGATTGGGGAAGCGCTTGTCTTCCATGACAGCCGCCTGCCTGATCTGACTGACCAGTTCCAGACCGGACATACCGGGCAACCCCCAGTCAACCAGCAGAATATCCGGATTGTGCCCTTCGATCAGCGCAATCGCTTCCTCGCCTGTGCGAGCCTGTAAAAGCCTGTTGAAGCCAATGGCCCGCAGGAGATCGTTGACCATGCGCCGCGCGGAGTCGTTATCCTCGACCACCAGAATACTGGCGCCCGTAACATTTGCACTCGCCGCTTTTTTCGCTGTGGATGTCCGCACCATTTCGGAAAATTAAGCCCGTTACCTCTGAAAGAGGCTTACCCTAGGGGAGATAGCTTAATTCAAGATTTAGAGCCGGCTCCATTGTACGGATCGGCAAAATACACCGAGAAAACAGCCCTCCGTCGTCATGACCTCCGCACCGGTTTTGATGCGGATACTATAGGTCAGCTTACGTTGCGGGTCGTAGGCCGAGCCCGACAGGCTTTTATCCCCCTCAGGCTTCAGCGTCATGATCAGAACATCTCCGGCCTTTTCATCCTTGGTGCCGGGCTTGATCCACAGATTGACCGCACACCAGTCATCGCCACAGCGGCTGATTTCCACGCGTGAGCGCCCGTCATCACGCGCCCATTGGCCTTTTATGTGTTCGCTGTCAGCATAGGCCGCAGATGCATTCAGCACCATAAGAGGCGCAAGCCAAAAGGAAAGATGTCGCATAGGAACCTCCATTTCCCTCTCAATACGTATGAAAATCGCTTCCGGATGACATCCGGAGCGTTCGCGTTGACGTAATCTTACTGACGGGGCTGAAAACAGAAGGGTAACGGATATGACAGCGGGACTTTTGATGGCTATCGCGGCATTTCTTTTCCTCGGCATGTCGCTGGCCTGGTGGATACAGAGGCGCACAGGCAATAGCGGCTGGATCGACACGATCTGGGCGGGCCTGACCGGTATGGCGGCGGTGTCAGGTCTGCTGATGCTGCCCGACAGTGCGCGGCGCTGGCTGGTTATGGGGCTGATCGTTCTGTGGGCCGTGCGTCTGGCCAGCCATATTGGCCAGCGAAGCGGCGGCATTGCCGATGATCCGCGCTATGCCGATCTGATGAAACGATGGGGTGAACGTGCATCGTTTGAACTGTTCAAATTTCTGCAAATTCAGGCCGCTGCGTCGTTTGTTTTAGTCGTATCGATTCTGGCGGCGGCTTCAGGTTCAGTGCCGCTCGGCCTGACCGATGCTCTGGCTGTGATGATTGCCGTTGTCGCCATCGGTGGCGAAGCCCTTGCCGACCATCAGTTGGCGGTACACCGCAAGTCCGGCGCGAAGGGCGGCGTATTCGACGAAGGCCTGTGGCGCTATTCCCGTCACCCCAATTACTTTTTTGAATGGCTGTTCTGGTGCAGCTGGCCGGTAATGGCCCTGAGCGGTGGCTGGGGTTTGGTGACACTTAGCCTGCTGGCACCGGTGATGATGTAC
>JBCEBX010000357.1:0-10244 GCA_039206455.1 Asticcacaulis sp. | reverse complement strand
GAGCACCCCGTTGCCGAAAGGGCGGCCAGACTGAGGGTGGAGAGCAGGGCCGTACGTCGGGACAGACTAAAGGTCATGATGTTTCCTCTCTTTTTTATGATCGTATTTGTAAGCCTGTTATAAGACACATTAAATAAAATTGAAATATTTAATGTGTCTGTCAGACTGTTTTATCTCGATCGCAATTGGGGCGCAGATTAATCGGCTTCGGATTTAAGAAAGCTTGAGTCGCTAAGTTCCTGAAACAGCTTCAGATCGAACTTATCAATGGTCGCCAGCAGGTGATCAAATATGTCGGCCTGAATGGTTTCATGCAACACCCACGCGGTCTCGGAGGTGAAGCAATAGATTTCCAGCGGCAGCCCCTGTGAGGTCGGTTGTAACTGCCGCACCAGAAGCAGCATATCCTGATGAATTTGCGGGTGTGACTTCAGATAGGCCTGAATATAGGCGCGGAAGGTGCCGATATTGGTGACGCGCCGCGTATTGACCGGATCGCGTCCGGATTGGGTCAGGCGTAGATTATAGTCATCAAGCTCTCTCGATTTTTCATCAAGATAGTCATCGATCAGGGCAAACCGCCTCAGGCGGGCGATTTCCTCTTCGTTGAGAAACTTGATGCTGCGCTGATCGATAAACAAAGACCGCTTGATGCGTCGTCCGCCCGATTCAAACATGCCGCGCCAGTTTTTGAACGAATCGGAAATGAATCTCTGGGTCGGTACCGTGGTAATGGTCTTGTCCCAGTTCTGTATCTTGATGGTATGCAGGGCCACATCAATGACAAAGCCGTCAGCGTTTAACTGCGGCATCTCAACCCAGTCACCGACACGCAATATGTCATTGGCATTGATCTGAACAGAGGCGACCAGCGATAAGAGCGTGTCCTTGAAGACCAGCATGAGGACGGCGGCAATGGCCCCGAGGCCAGACAGCAGCAGGAGCGGGGATTTATCAATCAGAACCGCAATCATCAATATGGCGGCAATGGAATAGATGGCGATCTTGACGACCTCTATGTAGCCCTTGATGGGTTTGGTCGCGGCTTCCGGGCGTTTCTGATATAGAAGATTGAATATATCAAGCAGGCTGCCCAGCGCCATGGACAGGCTGACGACAATAAAGGCTGTGCAGACATTGTTGACTACCGTGACCACGCCTTCAGGCAGGTGGGTAATCCATTCAACACCCCGGGCAATGATTATGGCCGGAAGAATATTGGCCAGACGCGACACCATGCGGCCGACAAGGTCTGAATGGCTCGTGCGGATAAAAACCCCGAACAGGTTTTTCAGGGTGCGCAGAATAACGAATTTGAGGATGACGTGGCTGCCCAGCGCGATAAGCAGCAGGACGGCCACGCCGATCAGGCTTTGCATCCACGGCTGAAGGTCGGAAAGGGCGGCATTCAGGCTTTGAAAGGTCATGCCCCTTTTTAGGGAGGCATGACTGACATGTCAAAGCTTGAACCGGTCAGCTGTTTGTAATGCGGATCAGGCGCTCAAGTGCGGTCTTCGCTTTACCGCTGTCGAGGCTTTCGGCAGCCAGTGCCACGCCTTCGCGCAGGGTTTCGACCTTGTCGCCTACCAGAAACGCCGCCGCGGCATTGAGCAAAACAATATCGCGATAGGGGCCGGTTTCGCCATCAAGTAGCGCCTTGAGACGTTCGGCATTATGGGCCGGATCGCCGCCGGTAATATCGGCCAGTGCCGCACGCGGGAGGTCAACCGCTTCGGGCGTGATGGTAAAGAGGCGGATGCGCCCGTCATACCATTCGGCAACCTCGGTTTCGCCCGTGGTCGTCAGTTCATCAAGGCCAGAACCGTGCACAACCCACGCCCGTTCAGCCCCAAGCTGGCCCAGCGCCTTGGCGATAGGTTCAACAAAGCGTGGCGAGGGCACGCCCATGACCTGACGTCGGGCACCGGCAGGGTTACACAAAGGCCCCAGCAGGTTGAAAATGGTGCGGAAGCCAAGTTGCTGGCGTACAGGAGCGACATGCTTCATGGCGCCGTGATGGGCAGGGGCGAACAGAAAGCATATGCCCGCTTCGCCGAGCGCCTTAAGGTGCTGTTCCAGGCTGGCGTCAATATTGACACCCAGGGCCGCTACGACATCAGACGTACCGGATTTAGAGGTTACGGCGCGGTTGCCGTGCTTGGCGACCTTAAGGCCACCACCGGCGGCGACAAAACCGACGGCGGTCGAGATATTGAGCGTATGCAGACCGTCACCGCCGGTGCCGCAGACGTCGATCACCTGATAAGGGTGCTGAAGCATTTTAGCTGCCGCGCGCATGGCGCGGGCGCTGGCGGTGATTTCCCCCACTGTCTCGCCCCTGATCTTGATGGCGGTCAGGGCGGCGGCAATCTGGGCTTCGGTGGGTTCACCGCGCAAGCAGGCGGCGAAAAACACCTCGGCATCGGATTCGGACAGGGTCTGGCCATCGGCAAGACGGGCCAGAAGCGGTTTAAAGGCGTCAGACATAGACAAGCTTGCTTTCGAGACCGGCCAGAGACAGGAAGTTGGACAGTAACTGATGCCCGCCTTCGGTGGCGATGGATTCGGGGTGGAACTGCACACCGTGGATCGGGCGGGTGCGGTGCTGAAGGCCCATGATCTCGCCGTCTTCGGTCCATGCCGTGACCTCAAGTTCCTCAGGCAGGGTTTCGCGCTTTACCGCCAGCGAATGGTAACGTGTGGCGGTAAACGGATCCGGCAAGCCTTTGAACAGGCCGACATCATTATGGCTGATCTGGCTCGTCTTACCGTGCATCAGGGTCTTGGCGCGGACAACATCGCCGCCAAAGGCCTGACCGATCGACTGATGCCCCAGACACACCCCAAGGATAGGCAAATCTTCGGGGGCGGCACGCAGAAGCGGCAGGCAGATTCCTGCCTGATCCGGTGCGCAGGGGCCGGGAGACAATAGAATTGCCTGAGGTTTAAGCGCCAGTGCGTCCTGTACGCTCAAGGCGTCATTACGATAGACCCTGGTCTCTGCCCCCAGTTCGGCCAGATAATGCACCAGATTATAGGTAAAGCTGTCGTAATTATCGATGACCAGTATCATGGGTTTGGCTCCGTTATCCCTGTTTACATAGGCGTTTGGTGGCATAAATCCAGTCAAAAAGTGAAAGAGGCGCGTTTGGGGCGTGGCGGGGAATCATTCTACAGTTGTGCAATGACCGACAGGCTCAAATCCGTAAGAGAGATGTTGACAACGCCCGAAAGGCGACCGGCGTCACCGCTCTATGCCTTTGGGGCATCCGTGGCACTGGCGATTTCGGCTGTGGCACTGGCGGGGATGATGATTATGGGCCCTGACAGGGACAGGCCGCGCGCGGTAAATGAGGCGGAGGCTATTCCTGTGCTTTCAGAGACTTCGGGGGAGGCAGGCGGTTTTGAGATTTCGCGTATCCCCTAAGGCTGTGAAGCCTCAGGGTCACGAAGTCAGCTATTGCCCGTGTCGTAACGCCAGGCGTCGGAGGCCGCACGGATCAGGGCCTGCGCCTTATGGACGGTCTCGTTATATTCACTCTGCGGCACGCTGTCGGCGACGACACCGGCACCGGCCTGAACATGAATCTGGCCTTCGGTGAACAGGGCTGTGCGCAATACGATGCACAGATCAACCGCGCCGGAGCCTGAGATGTAGCCGACGCTTCCTGCATAGCCGACGCCGCGCTTTACGGACTCAAGCTCATCAATGATTTCCATCGCCCGTACCTTGGGTGCACCACTGACGGTACCCGCAGGCAGCGCTGCCAGAAGCGCATCCACCGGATCAAGGTCTTCGGGGGCATCGCCTTCGACATTGGAGACGATGTGCATGACGTGGCTGTAGCGTTCGATGTAGAATTTATCGGTCACGCGCACGCTGGCGGGTTTGGCGACGCGCCCGACATCATTGCGCCCGAGATCAAGCAACATCAGATGTTCGGACAGTTCCTTGGGGTCAGCCAGCAGATCGGCCTCAAGCGCCTTGTCCTCGGCAACCGACTGGCCACGCGGACGCGTTCCGGCAATGGGGCGAATGGTCAGCTTGCCATCGCGTACCCGCACCAGAATTTCCGGCGACGAACCGGCCAGCTGGAAATTGCCAAAGTTCAGATAGAACAGGTAGGGCGAGGGGTTCTGACGGCGCAGTGACCGGTAAAAGGCAAAGGGATCGGCGCTGTAGGGCGCGGAGAACCTGTGGCTGGGGACGACCTGAAAAATATCACCGGCAGCGATATAGGATTTGGCGCGTTCGACGATGTCGCCATAATCAGCCGCAGATGTAGGCGAGGTGAATGGCGCCTGTGGCTTTTCAAGCGGAACCGCTTTGGGCGGCAGCGACTGACGCAGGTCTTCCTCAACGCGATCAAGACGCGCATGGGCGGCATCGACCGTATCCTCACTATCTGGCCACACCGTAGTCGCCAGCAGGATCTCGTGTTTAACATTATCAAAGACGCAGATCACCGAAGGCCTGACGATCACCGCGTCCGGTAAGTTCAACGGATCAGGATTGGCGGGCCCCAAGGGTTCATACAGGCGGATCATGTCATAGCCGAACACGCCAAACAGACCTGAAGCCATAGGCGGCAGATCATCGGGAATGGTGAGCTTGTTGGCATTGACCAATGCCCTTAAGGACTCGAGGCTCGGCAGGGTTTCGGGGGTGAATGTCCCGGCAGCAATGGCCGCTTCGCCACGTGCGATTTCCGCCTTTTCCCCGACGCAGCGCCAGATCAGGTCTGGGCGCAGTGTCAGGATGGAATAACGACCGGCAAGCGCGCCGCCTTCAACCGATTCGAACAGAAACGAATAGGGCTGCTGCCGCCCCAGTTTCAGGTAGGCCGAAACTGGGGTTTCAAGATCGTCCGTCAGTCGACGTGATACAATAAGGGGGCGGCGTGTCTCAGAAAGAGGCGCCGTCGCGGAAACGGGGGCGGTCTGGGCCATCTTATTTCGCAGCTTGGGAAGTAGTAACGTCTTCGGACAGGCCCAGCGCCCTGACCGCATTTTCAGGATAGATGCGAGTCTTAAGCTGGGCGCGTGCGCCGTTACGTGAACTTGCGCCAATATCGGCAAACAAGCCTTGCGCCAGTTGCGGGCCAACCATAGCCGAGACCTGATTGATCTGTTCCGGTGACGGACGGGTGATTTTTTCAAGCTTGCCCACCAGATAGGCGCGGCCATCCGGTGATGGGGTCTTGAAGACCTCGCCTGACTTGGCATTGAAAATCTGAGCGGACAATTGCGGGCCGAGTGCCTGACCGGCCGACTGACGATCAAGGGCCGGGACCTTTTCAACGCGACCCTTGGCGGCCGTAGCGACAGCCGCAATGTCTTCGCCCTTGCGCAGTTTGTCGGCCACTTCGTCAGCCTTGGCGGAAACGCGCTTGTTCCACTCCTGAGTCACCCACACCTCAGTCAGATCAGCCTTGACGGTTTCAAGCGGCGGCAGTTCTGAAGGATAGATTTCGGTAACGCGCAGGGCATAATATTCGCCGTTGCCGAGGTCGGTAATATCGGTTTCGCCGCCCTTGGGCTGCTCGAAAGCCGACTTCAGGATTTGCGGAAACTGCGTGTAACGCTGGCCATCGGCGGTTTCACCTTCGGCGGTCACTGCCGGCATTTCCATAAGCGGGACGCCCAGCTTTTTGGAGGCTGCCAGAACATCAAGACCATTTGCGCGCTCAGCCTCAAAAGCTTCAACCTGCTTGTAGAGAAGCTCCTTGGCCTGATCTTCGCGATATTCCGCCGTCAGTTGCTCACGCACGCTGTCAAAGCTTGGGGTGGCCCCGAGGCTTATGCTGTTGACGCGTACAACCGCCAAGCCGAGGTCGCCCTGAATGACGCCCGAGGTTTCGCCTTCTTTCAGGGCAAAGGCGGCATCGCCGACCTTACGGTCTGCCACGGCGGACTTTGGTTTGGCGTCATAGACAAGGGATGTGCCCTTGTTGGCCTGCGCAACAGCCTGAGGTTCCTGACCCTTTTTCAGGGCATCGACCACTTTCTGGCCCGTGGCCTGATCAGGGACGGTGATCTGAACGAAAGAGCGGGTTTCAGGTGTCGACAGCGAATCCTTGCGGAACTCATAGCGCGATTGCAGGGCCGCTTCGTCGATTGTCACACGCGGGAGATAATCCTTGACGGAGAAACGGGCAAGGGTGAACTGACGGCGCTCAGGGCGACGCAGGCGTTCCTTGTTTTCTTCATAGAAGCTTTTGAGTTGGGCTTCGGTTGGCTGACCCGGCTTTTCCACCGAATCTGGTGTCAGCATGACGAAGTTGGTTTCGCGCGTCTCTAGGAAGACCGACGACTGAAGCGCGGCATAGATGCGTGGGGGCTTGAAGCCTGCGGCCACGGCGGTGCTGAAGTGATCACCGGCCATTTCATCGCTGATGATCTGTTCAAAACGCGTTTCGTTCAGGCCCTGCTGACCGAGGAAGGTCTGATACTGGGTCTTGTCAAAGCGACCGGTGATCGAATCAAAAAATACCGGAAATTTCTGGATGCGACTGACGATCAGGGAAGGTGAGGGGCGAATGCCCGCCTTATGCAGCGCGCCATAAAGCGAATCGTCGCTGGCCAGCTGATTCAGATAGTTCTGGTGAACACCTTCCTTGACCAGTTCCTCATAGGAAACGGGACGACCGGCGCGCTCCTCGATGCTGGATTTCTGAAGGTCAAAAGACCGTTTGAAGTCCGCCGCCGTCGTGTGACGCGGCCCGGCTTCGATCACGTTATTGCTGACGCCGCCTCTGAAAACGTCATTCATGCCGAAGACGGCAAAGCTTAAGACCAGCAACGCCATAAGTATCTTGAAGGCGAAGGATTTGGTGAAAGCCCGGAAAGCGCTGATCATGAGGCGAGGAACCTTTTAAAGTGAGCAGGGGCGTGAGGTATCAGTCACCATACCCGCCCCGGAGTGCATCCGGCCATATAAGGCAGCAATCAGGGCCGGATCAAGGCTGTTACAATAGGAATTTATTTGTTGAGGGGTTTTTGTTGGCCTTCTGATCGATGGTGGGGTACAAAAAAGGTTCATAAACAAAAACAAAGCCATCAGAATAGAAATGCCAAATCCCCCCTTTATAGTCGGCAACTGGAAGATGCACGGCCTGAGCGAAGCCGTGTCTGTTGCCGAAGAGATTGCGCGCGAAAGCCGTAAGTCGACGGCGCGTCTGGCGATTTGTCCGCCGGCAACGCTTTTGTCGCGTCTCGGTGAGGCACTTAAAGATGCCCCCCATATCGAACTGGGGGGGCAGGACTGCCATTATGAGGCACAAGGGGCGTTTACCGGCGATATTTCCGCCACCATGCTTAAGGACGCAGGCGCGGGGCTTGTGCTGTTGGGACATTCCGAGCGTCGTCATGGCCATAAGGAGCCCTGTTCACAGGTGGCCCTGAAGGTAAAGGCCGCACTGAAAGCCGGGCTTGAGCCGATGATCTGCATTGGGGAAACCCTCTCTGAGCGCGAATCGGGTCGTACCCATGAGGTTTTGCGGCGCCAGCTGCGCGACAGTCTGCCTGCGGAACTGGAGGGGCAAAGGTTTCATGTCTCCTATGAACCGGTCTGGGCGATCGGCACGGGGCTGATTGCGACGGACGATCAAATCCGGGATGCCTTTGCCCTTATTGGCAAGGTCCTGGACAAGCGGTTTCAGGGGCATGTGGTACCGCATCTTTTGTATGGCGGTTCGGTGAAACCCGATAATGCCCGACATCTTTTGTCACTTGAGGGCGTGGGCGGACTGCTGGTCGGCGGGGCCTCGCTTAAGGCGCAGGATTTCCTCAGTATAATTCGCAGTGCGGATTAGGTTCGGTCGCAAATCTGTCTTGAGACTGTCTTGAATTTGGCACGAAAACTGAATTTTGTGACGTAATTGGCTATGGCAAAACCCCTTGCAGGATGCTAAGGGCGTCACCAACTGCGTTTCAGGTAAGCGCGAACTCTTCATCGCCTGGCGAAAGATACGAAAACTCCGATGCTGTTTGTCATTCTCCTCTGCATACAAATCCTTATTTGTCTCGCTCTGGTGGGGCTGATTCTTGTTCAGCGTTCCGAAGGCGGCGCGTTGGGGATTGGCGGCGGTGGTGGTGGCGGCTTTATGTCGGCGCGGGGCGCGGGCAATCTTCTGACCAAGGCGACTTCGCTTCTGGCCGGTGCGTTTTTTATCAACTGTATCGCCCTGACCATCGTGGGTAACTACGATCAGCAAGGGACATCGGTTGTTGATCGCGTCGGTGTTGATTCCATCACGCTTGATGCCCCTGCGACCACGGCACCGGCTCAGGGTGATGCGCAGGCCCCTGCCGGACCGCGCGAAGCTGCACCGTCACTGACGGATCTTCCGGCACCGGTTACCGTGGCCCCTTCCGCAGGCACCGCTTCGGAATCGGCAGAATAATCTCTTTTCAGGCCGTTCGGGCCTGAATCTGTAATCGTGGGTGGCCCATAGGGGTGTTTGCAAAAACATTTTTTTGGGCCACTCTTTTTTTAAATATTGATCATCGGGGATTGCGTGTATGTTCGCGCCTTCCCTGACGTGTATGAGGCTTTCTGGATATGCCGGCTCAGACCAAGGATATGGCGCGCTTTGTATTTATTACGGGGGGCGTGGTGTCTTCTCTGGGCAAGGGGCTGGCTTCGGCAGCGCTTGGGGCGCTGCTTCAGGCCCGTGGCTATAAGGTGCGTCTGCGTAAGCTTGATCCGTATCTGAACGTCGATCCCGGCACTATGTCGCCTTATCAGCATGGTGAGGTCTTCGTGACCGACGACGGCGCAGAGACCGATCTCGATCTCGGCCACTATGAGCGCTTTACCGGCGTTAATGCCCGTAAATCGGATAATATCACTACCGGCCGTATCTATTCCAATATCATCGAAAAAGAGCGTCGCGGCGACTATCTGGGTGCAACGGTGCAGGTCATTCCGCATGTGACCGATCAGATAAAGCAGTTCGTTCTGTCCGATCAGGGCGATGCCGATTTCATTCTGGTGGAAATTGGCGGCACGGTCGGTGACATCGAAGGCCTGCCGTTCTTTGAGGCCATCCGTCAGTTGGGGCAGGAATTGCCGCGTCGCCAATGCTGCTTCATTCACCTGACGCTGTTGCCCTTCGTCAAGACCGCCGGTGAGATGAAGACCAAGCCGACCCAGCATTCGGTGAAGGAACTGCGCTCAATCGGTATTCAGCCTGACATTCTCCTGTGCCGCACCGAGCATGAAATTCCCAAGGAAGAACGCCGCAAGATCGGTCTGTTCTGTAATGTGCGTGAAACCGCGGTCATTCAGGCGCTGGATTCGGAAAATATCTATGCGGTGCCTATCGATTACCATAAGGAAGGTCTGGATACCGAGGTGCTGAATGTCTTCGGCATTGAGGATGCGCCGGAACCTGATCTCGGTCTGTGGGAAGACATCACCGGGCGTTATGCCCATCCGGATGGCGAGGTCAGCATTGCCGTGGTCGGTAAATATACTGTCCTCAAGGATGCCTATAAGTCGCTCATCGAAGCGCTTTATCATGGCGGCATGGCCAATCGCGCCCGCGTCAATATTGAGTGGGTCGAATCAGAACTGTTTGAGGATGAACCTGATACGGTGCGTCAGCGCCTTGAGACGGTTCACGCCATTCTGGTGCCCGGCGGCTTCGGTGAACGGGGCGCGGAAGGCAAGATCGCGGCGGCCCGCTTTGCCCGTGAGAATAATATCCCCTATTTTGGAATCTGCTTCGGCATGCAGATGGCGGTGCTTGAATCGGCGCGGCATTTGGCCGGTGTTGAAAAGGCCACCTCAAGTGAGTTTGGCGAAGGCGGTCAGCCGGTCGTCGGTCTGATGACCGAATGGCTCAATGGCAATGAACTGAATCAGCGCGCTGCCGGTGGCAATCTGGGGGGTACTATGCGTTTGGGCGCGTTTGATGCCGCCTTGCGTCCGGGGTCAAAAGTGGCTGAAATCTATGGTTCGACCGAGATTTCCGAGCGCCACCGCCACCGTTACGAAGTCAACCGCGACTATATTCCGCAACTTGAAGCCGTTGGCCTCAAGTTCTCGGGCCTGTCGCCTGACGGTCTGCTGCCTGAGATTGTTGAACGTGACGACCATCCGTGGTTCGTTGGGGTTCAGTATCACCCTGAATACAAGTCGCGCCCCTTTACGCCGCACCCGCTGTTTAAGAGCTTCATTGCGGCGGCACTGGAACGTAGCCGTCTGGTGTAAGGGGGGGCACTTAAGGGGGGATGCA
>JBCEBX010000356.1:0-2553 GCA_039206455.1 Asticcacaulis sp. | reverse complement strand
CCATCACCACCATTCGTGATGTGACCCCGATCCCGCACAACGGCTGCCGTCCGCCTAAGCGTCGTCGCGTTTAATTCTTTTTTCTACCCTTTTTACGTTGCCCTCTGAGTTAACCGGAGGGCAACCTTTATCGTCTGAGGGACGCAATGATCGAAAAAAACTGGCAACAGCTGATTCGTCCCGAGAAGCCACTGGTTGAAGCTGGTTCCGACGCCAGCCGCAAGATGCGTCTTGTGGCTGAGCCTCTGGAGCGCGGCTTCGGTGTGACGCTCGGCAATGCTTTGAGACGCGTTCTGCTCTCCTCCCTGCAAGGGGCCGCCGTGACGGCGGTACAGATCGACGGTGTCGTTCACGAATTCTCCTCTATCGAGGGTGTGCGTGAAGACGTTGTGGATATCATTCTGAACATCAAGCAACTGGCGCTGCGTCTTCATTCTGAAGGTCCGAAGCGTATGGTTCTGCGTGCGTCGAGCGCTGGCCCGGTAACGGCCGGTCAGATTGACGTGCCGTCGGATATTGAAATTCTCAATCCCGATCATGTCATCTGTACGCTGGACGAGGGCGCCAATGTGCGTATCGAGTTCACGGTTCAGAGCGGCAAGGGCTATGTGCCTGCGGATCGTCTGCGTCCGGAAGATGCACCTATCGGCCTGATCGCCGTTGATGCGCTCTATTCTCCGGTCAAGAAAGTGGCTTATCGCGTCGAGCCGACCCGTCAGGGTCAGTCGCTTGATTATGACAAGCTGATCCTTGATGTTGAAACCAATGCGGCGGTGACGCCTGTGGATGCCGTGGCCTATGCCGCACGTATCCTTCAGGATCAGCTGCAAATCTTCATCACCTTTGAAGAGCCGAAGCCTGCCGTCGTTGAAGAAGGCAAGCCGGAACTGCCGTTTAATCCGGCGCTCCTCAAGAAGGTGGACGAGCTGGAACTGTCGGTGCGTTCGGCTAACTGCCTGAAGAACGACAATATCGTTTATATCGGTGACCTGATCCAGAAGACGGAATCCGAAATGCTGCGTACGCCGAACTTCGGTCGTAAGTCGCTGAACGAGATCAAGGAAGTTCTGGCATCCATGGCCCTGTCTCTGGGGATGGATGTGCCGAACTGGCCGCCTGAGAACGTTGAAGATCTGGCCAAGAAGTTCGAAGACCAGATCTAAGACATTCAACAAAAAGTCCTCCGGCTATCGCCTCAGTGTACTTTTTGTTGTAGGAAGTAAGGACAAGGCCGAACCTGAAGTGAATTCAGGTTCGGCCTTGCCTTTTTATAGAAGCGCAATTTTGTGAAATTGCGGTTTGCTTGGTGGGAAAGACCAAAACCTTGTCCCGCCAATCTCGGTCGTTTTGACCGACGTTTATGACGGACAAAGGCCATTCGGGTCGTTGTTTTTGTTCATAGGCTTGCTTTTGGGGTCGCGTACCTGCCTGAGGGCGGACGGGACTTTGGAGATTTTACTATGCGTCACGGTATGGGTCACCGTAAACTCGGCCGCACATCGGCTCACCGCACATCCATGTTCGCCAACCAGGCGGCATCTCTGATCAAGCACGAACAGATCGTCACCACCCTGCCTAAGGCGAAGGAACTGCGTCCTTTCGTTGAGAAGCTGGTTACGCTGGCGAAATCAGGCACCCTGCATGACCGTCGTATCGCCATTTCGCGCGTTCGTGACGTCAAGCAAGTCGGCAAGCTGTTCGACGTTCTGGCAGCCCGTTACGCTGATCGTAACGGCGGCTATGTCCGTATCCTGAAGGCAGGCTTCCGTCACGGCGATAACGCCCCTGTAGCGATCATCGAATTCGTTGATCGTGACGAAAGCGCTAAGGGTCAGGACTCTGGTCCGGTTGAAAACTTCGCTGAGGCCGAAGACTAAGATTTTCAGACATTATATGTTTTGCAAAAGGCTCCCGGAAGGGGGCCTTTTGTTGTTTCAGGGGCCGTGAGTGAGATAGGGCTTCACAAAACCTGTGTAAGTGCATTGCGCCCAAAAGGGGAATTGTGGCCATGCGTGGTAAGAATGGGGCGAAATGCGGCAAAAACGCCTTTAGTTTCAAACGTAACGTAGCTGTGATGAGGCGTGAGTAGGCAGGTATTCTCCCATCCCCTATGGTGACGGTGTGGATTTAGAATCGATTAAGGATTTTAGATGCGCGGTTTTCAAGCCAGGAGGAGGGTACAACGATGCGTGACGATTTCGATATGACCACTGAGGTCTCCGATACGCCCGATACGGCAGCTTCCCATCCGGTTTCTGAGCCGACTAACGGGGATGAGGCCTATACGCCATTTGCAGCCATGCCGCTGCTGGATTCGCTGCGTGCCAGTGATTGATGTTTTGAGACATTGACGCCTGAGCCTGATCGGGTTCATTTTTAAAGCCTTCGGTACTGCCGGAGGCTTTTTTTGTGCCTGTCATAAGCCTGTCGCGCTTAGGCGGTAGTGGGGGGCGGAATGGTTTTTGTTCCGATGAGTGATTTATGCGCATGTTAAAAGGTTTGAGGGGCTGGTTCGGGCTTTTGGCGATTGCGGGGCTTGCAGCCTGTGCGGGG
>JBCEBX010000355.1:0-2554 GCA_039206455.1 Asticcacaulis sp. | reverse complement strand
CGTCGCTGAAAGGCCGCTATGCCTGTCGCGGCGTGACGATTTAGATCATAGCCGACAAATGGCAGTTCCGCACCGCGACAGATCTTGGCTACCTGATGGTTGAGGAACGCGAAGAACCGCGCAAGCTGTCAAAGGCCGCGCTCGAAACCCTTGCCATCATCGCCTACCACCAGCCGGTGACACGCGCCGAAGTCGAAAATGTGCGAGGGGTAGGGCTGTCGCGCGGCACGCTGGATGTGTTGCTTGAGATGAACCTGATACGCTTAAGGGGCCGCAGGCGCTCACCGGGGCGTCCGGTCACCTATGGCACGACCGAACATTTCCTTGAAACCTTCTCCTTACCCAGCCTGATGGACCTGCCCGGCGCCGCCGATATGCGGGCGGCAGGGCTGCTTGATCTTAATGTGCCGTCTGATTTTGTGATTCCTGACCCGTCGGGGGCGCGTGCGGCCGAAGATCCGATTGATCCTGACGATATGGAACAGGTCGAATTTGCGCAGGATTTCTTCGACAGCACGATTGACGGCAAGTCTTAGGCGCTGCGCCAAAGCCGATGCGCAACGCGTTCTTGAAGAACAGGTCCCAATTTTGCTTTGAAGTGTAGTTAAACTACGCCTATAAGAGGGACAAACAAGTGAGTAGGAGACGTTAATATGGGTAGCTTTAGCATCTGGCACTGGGCAATTGTGGCCGTCGTCGCCCTGTTGCTGTTCGGTGGCCGTGGCAAGCTTTCCGGTCTGATGGGCGATGCCGCCAAAGGAATTCGGGCGTTCAAGGACGGTCTGAAAGACGAACCGGAAGCCGAAAAGAAAGACGCGAAAATCGTCGCCGATAAGGATGACAAATAAGCCTTCTGGCCCTGTCGTAACCTGATCTGAAACATCGCGCTGCACCGTAAGGCTGTGCGGCGCGTTTGTCCTTACCTTATTTGTGTCAAAGGCCGGATGGAATGCTTCCCGGAATAGGCGGCTCTGAGCTTATACTAATTGCGATTGTGGCGCTCATTGTCGTGGGGCCTAAGGATTTGCCGAAGCTGTTGCGGCAACTCGGTCGCTTCGTGGCCAAAATGCGCTCGATGGCCGATGAATTTCGCACCAGCTTCGAAGACATGGCGCGCCAGTCCGAACTCGATGACCTGCGCAAAGAGGTTGAGGCCCTGCGTTCCGGTCAGTCCGTATCGCCGGTGCTCGATGATATCCGTGAGGATATGCGCAAGATCGAAACCGAGATCGATCACAACATCAAACCCGTAGGCCCGTCCTATAGCGCCGCCAAAGATGTCCCGTCTCCCGACGAAGACGATCTGGGGCGTCCGGCGGTGATTGATGATGACCCGATGCTCGATAAGCCGGTTCTGTCGCCCAAAGCCGCTGCCGAAGAGGCCCTGAAGGCTCAGGCCGAAACCACGGCCCCTGCGCCTAAACCTAAAAAGCCGAGAACGCCTAAGCCCAAAGCCACCCCGAAAGTCCTTGGGGCAGAAAAACCAGATGCGGCGGCAGTAAAGCCGAAGCGCACAAGGGCGAAGAAGGTGACGAATGACTAAGGATATTGTGCCCGCCGATCCCGATTTCGATCCGGATGAGGCTGACATTGAGGCTTCTCGTGCGCCGCTGATGGATCACCTGATTGAGTTGCGTTCGCGCCTTATCTGGATGGTCGTGGCCTTTATTGTGGCTTTCATCCTGTGTTTTGCGCTGGCCGAGCCGATCTATCTATTTTTGCTGCACCCTTTTGAGGTCGCCAGCCGCATTCTGGCGGCGCAAAAGGAAAGCGGTGGCCACGGGGCAGGGCCGTTTGATCTTATCCTCGTGCTGCTCGGCATGAAAGAGGCCGGTGCGCCCGGTGAATTGTCCCTGATCTATACCGCGCCGCTTGAGTTTCTGTTCACCAAGCTGAAAATGGCCGGTTTCGGAGCGGTGATCCTTAGCTTCCCCATGCTCGCCTGGCAGGTTTATCGCTTCGTCGCGCCCGGCCTCTATAAGCGTGAGCGCAACGCCTTTGTACCGTTCCTGATCGCGGCCCCCGTGCTGTTTTTGATCGGGGCCTTGCTGGTCTATTACATCATCCTGCCGATGGTGTTGTGGTTCTCATTGAACCAGCAGATTTTTGGCGATGCGGGTGTGTCGGTGCAACTGATGCCTAAGGTGTCGGAATATCTGTCTCTGGTTACGACTCTGATGCTGGCCTTTGGCCTGTGTTTCCAGTTGCCGGTGGTGCTGACGCTTCTGGGGCTGTCGGGGATGGTTACGTCGCAGTTGCTGCGCGAAGGTCGCCGCTATGCGATCTTAGGCATTGTCATCGTTGCCGCCGTGGTCACGCCGCCTGATCCGATTTCACAACTGATGCTGGCGATCCCGATTGTACTTCTGTACGAGATTTCGATCTGGTGCGTGAAGATCATCGAAACGCGCCGTAAGGATTAGGGCGGAAGCTCCCCCTTCCGTCATTTCGCTTGCGCTCAATGCCACCTTCCCCGTAAACGGGGGAGGCGTAAACATGGCCCTTCATCCCTCCCTGTTTACGGGGAGGGGGGACCCCGAAGGGGTGGGAGGGG
>JBCEBX010000354.1:348-2555 GCA_039206455.1 Asticcacaulis sp. | reverse complement strand
CTTTAGGATCGATTTTCGTCGGCAACTGCACACCAAACTGGCGCAGCATATTGGTCACCGACTGGCTGGTGAATTTCACCTGGTTTTTATCGCCGGTGCCGTCCAGCCCCACAACGAGGCTGTAACCTACCAGCTGGTTACCACGCACGCCCTGGATGTCTACAACGTTACCCAGACGTTCCGCCAGCGCGCCTGTCGTCCACAACAGCATCAGAAATAGCATTGCCTTACGCATGGCAGACTCCATTAAATAGGGAACAGTGGATGGTTAAAGAAGCGGGTTAACCAGCCTGCGGAATTGGCATCGCTCAGCGCGCCGCGTCCCGCATAGGAGATACGTGCGTTAGCAATACGCTGCGATGAAACCGAGTTGTCACGCTCAATGTCCTCGGCACGCACCAGCCCCGTCACGCGCATATATTCATCGCCCTGATTAAGGGTGAGCCATTTCTCGCCACGCACCGCCAGCACGCCGTTAGGCAACACCTTATAGACCGCAACGGTGATGGCACCGCGCAGGCTATTTTGCTGCTGTGAGGTGGCATTACCGTTAAAGTTACGGTTGCCGTCGATCGAGCCTGAGAGTTTGTCAACAGAATGGCCAAAGGCCTCCGGCACGCCGATGGACACATCGTTTTTCTTACCGAAATTGGTCCGCGCCTGTTTGCTTGCCTGGGTTGACTCATCGAGCTTCACGGTCAGGATGTCGCCCACACGATAGGCACGGCGATCCTGCGTTAAAGACCAGTTGTAGTTGGCGTTATACAGACCACCGCCCTGCACCTGGGCAGACGGCATGGAAAAATCTTCCGGCGGCGCATAGGCCGCGTCGTCTTTATGTACCAGCAGCGCCGGGCTTTCACACCCGGCCAGCAGAAGTACAAAAAAGCCGAGAACACACTGCTTTTTCATTTTTCGTTCACTTCACTTCACGCATTACATCGACTGCGTGACAAACTTCATCATGTCGTCCGCGGCAGAGACCATTTTGGCGTTCATCTCGTAGGCACGCTGGACGGTAATCATATCGACCATCTCTTCCACCACCTGAACGTTGGAGCCTTCAAGCGACCCCTGCTCAAGCTGACCGAAAGCCTCTTCCCCCGCGACACCCTCAACCGCTTCACCGCTTGCGGCCGTTTCGCGATACAGGTTGCCGCCGATGGCTTCAAGCCCGGCCGGATTCACAAAGTTCACCAGGGTGATCTGCCCCAGCTCAACCGGTTCCGTTTCGCCCGCAACCGTCGCCGTGACGGTGCCGTCTTTGCCAATCTGGATATCTTTCACGTTATCCGGCAGCTCAATTTGCGGCACCAGTGGCAGCCCCTGGGCGTTGGTCAGCAGGCCATCCGGGTTCTTCTGGAAGTTACCCGCGCGGGTATAGGCAATATCGCCATCGCTGGTTTCTACCTGGAAAAAGCCCTGGCCGGTGATCGCCACATCCAGCTTCTGCCCGGTGTTCTGAATATTGCCGGTCGAGAACTCTTTCTGGGTGCCGACAATTTTTACGCCAGTACCAAACTGGATGCCGGTTGGCGAGGTGTTGTTCTGATCAAGCTGACCGCCCGGCGTGCGCTGATTCTGATAAAACAGATCGGCAAACATCACGCGATCGCGCTTGAAACCGGTGGTGTTGACGTTCGCCAGGTTGTTAGAGATGGCGCTCATCTTCGCGTCTTGCGCGGCAAGTCCGGTTTTACTGATCCATAAAGCGGGATTCATCGTTATTCCTTACTCAATCAGGTATTACGCAACAGACGGTTGCCTGCCGTGGCCAGGTCTTCCGCGGCCTTCATCATTTTGATCTGCGCTTCAAACTGGCGGTTAAGCGCGATGCTCGACACCATTTCGTTGATGGCCGAGACGTTGGAGCTTTCAAGATGGCCGGAAACCAGCTCGACCTCTTCCGTCCGTGGGTTGACGTCAGCACGGGTGACCATAAATCCGGCGGCGTTTTTGCTCAGCTGGGAGGCGGGAATATCCACCAGCTTGATGCGGTCAACGTCCATCTGCGTCGCGACATTGCCATCATCCGGCACGATAGAGATCACACCATCGTCCGCAATGCTGATAGCGGAAAACGGCGGCAGTACAATCGGGCCGTTATCGCCGGAGACAGGCAAGCCATCGATGGTGAGATCGCCGGTATGGATGATGAGATCGGCCTTCTGCTCCTCAGCCATCGACAAGATCGTTTCTGCGGGAGA
>JBCEBX010000354.1:0-338 GCA_039206455.1 Asticcacaulis sp. | reverse complement strand
ATCGCCTTCCGGCCCCACTTCAATCTGGCCGTTGCGGGTATAAACCTCCCGGTTACCGCTCACCAGCGCGATCAGCCCGCTGCCTTTGATAGCGACGTCCAGATTGCGCCCGGTATCACGCGTTGCGCCTGGCGTCAGGTCGACGCCGCCCTGCTGCTGCTGCACCAGGTAACGGGAGGCGTAACCCTCCCCCTGGATTTGCTGCGACATGGCACTGTCGAGATCGTGACGGAACCCTTGCGTGTTCACGTTCGCCAGGTTGTTGGCGTGGATCTGCTGTTGCGACAGACTCCGGGACGCGCCGCTCACGGCGGTATAAATTAAATGGTCCATTACAC
>JBCEBX010000353.1:0-2558 GCA_039206455.1 Asticcacaulis sp. | reverse complement strand
ACTCATCCTGACCCAAAACGGAACACCCCTACAGGTTAAGCCCTGTCTATAGCAAGGCATGGGCCTCTGCGCGCCACACTGCGGATTCAGGGTTAACCATTGCAACTGACCATAGGGTCGCGCCGATTTACAACAGAATTATTGCCGCCAGCGCCAGGAAACTGAAAAATCCCATGCAGTCTGTTACCGCTGACACAAAAATCGGCGAAGCGACCGCCGGATCACGTCCCAGACGCGACAGGGTTAGGGGCACCAGCGTTCCGGCCAATGCCGCGGCGGTCAGGGTGATGACCACCGCCAGACCGATAACCACCCCCAGAAGCAGGCTCTGGAACCACAATCCCGCCACCAGCCCCAGCAACAGGGCAATAGCCGCACCATTGACCAGAGCCACACGCACTTCGCGCCATACGGTTCTTATGGCGTTAGCGGTCGTCAGTTCGCGCGACGACAGGGCACGCACGGAAACCGTCAGGGCCTGCGTGCCTGAATTACCGCCAATAGAGGCGACAATGGGCATCAGAACCGCCAGAGCCACCAGCTTGGTAATCTCGGCCTCAAACAGGGAAATCAGCCATGAGGCAAAAAACGCCGTCAGCAGATTGAGTGACAACCACGGCAAACGCGCCCTGACCATTTCCCACAGGTCGGCGTCACGGCCTTCGCTTTCGGAAACCCCACCGAGTGCGAGGATGTCTTCGCGGCTTTCTTCCTGAATGATATTAACGATGTCATCGACCGTAATCTGACCGACCAGACGCCCGCCGGCATCAACGACAGGGGCCGATATCAGGTGATATTTGCCGAAGATATAGGCGACTTCTTCCTGATCGACAGTGACCTGAATTTCGGTCACCGGCTCCATCACCGCCGACAAAGGCGTATCGCGCGCCGTACGCATCAGAAGCGATACCGGCAAGGCCCCGATGGGTCGGTGGCCCGGATCAATCACATAGACGTCGAAAAACAGCTCGGGCAGATCAGCGGCATGGGCGCGCATATGATCGATGGCCTGACCGACATCCCAGAAATCAGGGGCGGCCACCACTTCGCGCTGCATCAGGCGACCGGCGGTTTCTTCCTCAAACGACAGGGAGGTGACCATGGCTTCACGGTCAGCCTCGGTCATGGCCGCCAGAACCGCCTTTTGCTGATCGGCTTCCATGTCCTCAAAGACCGCCGCCGCGTCATCGGAATCAAGTTCCTGAAGCACCTCGGCCAGATCATCGGGACGGAGGTTTTCCACCACCTCTTCGCGGATGCCATCATCAAGTTCAGGCAGAACCTCGGCCAGCAGATCCGCCGGTATCCACGGGATCACCTGCTCACGGTAATCAGCACTCAGAAAGCCCATCAGATCGGCAATATCCGCCGGATGCAACGCATCCAGCAATTCGCGCAAACGCAAGCCATCGCCGCGATCCGCCGAATCGATCACCAGCGCGATATATTGCGGATTGAGCGCGTAATCGTCCTGAAGGGCGAAATCCTCAATGTCTTCGGGGGTGTTCAGCGGCGGCAGATCATCATCCTGAAGCCGCGCCTCGGCGATTTCCGCTTCCGTCAGGCTTTTGAGTGAGATGAAACGCAGATCGTCATCGGATTGGGGGTCAGGTGCTTTGTAATTGGTTTCGGGATCGGGTTTTTGAGACATGAAACCACCCTCCCCTGAAAGGCATAAAAATACAGCGTTAAAATCCCTGCCAGAATCACCTGAATCTTCAAAGATTGCAACCTGTTTCACAGGGGCGTTGCCTTAAGGCCATCCCGCCATGCAGGCACAAAAAAAGCGCCCATGACAGGCGCTTTTTTTAACTTCCGAATGGTGCGGTCGAGAAGACTCGAACTTCCACATCTTGCGATACAGCGACCTCAACGCTGCGCGTCTACCAATTCCGCCACGACCGCACGTATCGGAAGGCGCGCCATGTACCAATCATTGCAGGCTTTGTGAAGCACCAAAAACAGCTTATCCCCTAATTTGATGATATTTTTTTATATCACCCTTCGTCAGAGCCAGAGAGACGGCTTCATAAGTCTGGAGGACACCTTGGATTCTGGGGCGAAAAGACGTAACTTCGAGAACCGAAGCGCCGCGTACTTTAAGGTACGTGAGCATCGGAAGCGCAGAAGATGCGACTTTGCAGGCCAGAAAACGGCCCTTTGAAACCGTCTCTAGCTTCCGAGGGCCATAAAGTCATAAACATCCGCCGGACGGGTCACGACGATGGAGATTTTTTCTTCAAAAATCTGGATTTCGCCGCGTGCAACCGGATGGTTATTGGCCAGTATCCACACCTCGTCATGCTCACGCGCATCAAGCGGTATCACCGCGCCACGGCCCATGCGCAGCAATTGCTGCATCGGCAGGACACTGCGCCCCAGAAGCACGGATATTTCGACCGGCACCGCACTGACCTGATTTGACATTGCACTCGACATAAGGGTTTCAAACCACCATATAAGGGAGCCTGATGCTCCGCGAAAAACCATTCTTGACCAACATGCTTGATGACAGGTTAAACCTTGGTAACAAGGTTGATTTTTTCTTAAAATCT
>JBCEBX010000352.1:0-2563 GCA_039206455.1 Asticcacaulis sp. | reverse complement strand
GTAAACTGTTCGCTCAGCCATGGAGGGGGATATTATGGGGTTCAGGTCGCTAGGTTTGGCACTGTTTGCTTTAACGGGGCTGAGTTTTGGGGCGCAGGCCGCGCCGCCCCCCCCGCCTGAAGTGGTCGCGGAGGCCATAGAGCTTTATTTCGGCGATTACGATTATTCCGATCCCGAAGACGCCGCCTATGCCCCCCGTCCTGCACCCAATCAGGCCGATATATGGCTCAGGCAAAAGGTACTGCGGACGGTAAATCTGACCGGCGGTGCCAGGCCCGACTGGATGATAGATGTCGAACGCG
Organism: Asticcacaulis sp.; assembly: GCA_039206455.1. Classification (GTDB taxonomy): domain Bacteria; phylum Pseudomonadota; class Alphaproteobacteria; order Caulobacterales; family Caulobacteraceae; genus Asticcacaulis. The sequence continues at coordinate 2,261 of JBCEBX010000352.1, read as the reverse complement.
CGCCCAGCGGCAGCCTGTGTGGCACCGGTGGCTGCCCTTTACAGATATGGGCCGCGGACGACAACGGCAACTACCGGCAGATATTTGCCGATCAGATCGGCTTTTATAAGCTCAAACCGATCAAAGGCGAGAAGCGCCAATGGCTTGAGGTCAATCTGCACGGCACAGCCTGCGGCAGCTTTGGGGCAGACCCTTGCGCCTACGGGTTTGAATGGTCGCCTCAAAACCGGATCATCACCGGATCCTTCCGATTTACGAAAACACCCGTTGTGCGACCAGCCCCCCTGCCTCAGGGCCATTACTGGGATGAGACTCAGGCAGATATTACCCCGCCGGATCTGGTCGCCTTCCTCAGGCAACAGCAACAGATATGTATGGCCAGAGGCGGCACCTATGACGGACAGGCCGTGATCAATCGCACGCCTGACCTCAATGGTGACGGCATAGCCGACTGGAGTCTTGATGCCACAATGGCCTATTGCTATCGCGTAGAGCCAGTTACCGAAGATACCTCTGATGATGACTGCAATCGCCTTGCCTGCGTTAATCGCCTTTATCTGTCGCGTAGGGAAGACGAGCGCGTGACATGGCATGAGGGGCCGGAACTGGGGACAACACCCTACGGCTATGAACTGCACCCCAACGGTACGGTCAGGGTCGTCAAGGTTGTGGCCAATGAAAAGGCCACGGACGACAATCCCTATGGCTGCGACACTTTTACGCTGCGCGATTGCCAGCTTGAGACGCTTAACCTCTCGCCAAGTCTTTAGGACTCTAGTAGACCCTTGGCTGCACCTGAAGGAGGCGACTATGCGCAGGATTATGTCTTTAACCGTTGTCACAGGCCTTATGTTCGGACTGGCCGCCTGTGGTTCGGAGCCTTCTGAGCCGACAGGTTCGCAACCCGCTGCCACGCCGCCTGCCCCTGCCGTAGCGCCCGTTCCTGCGGGCCTCTCGGCTGAGGAAAAGGCAGAGCTTCAGGCCGCCCTGCCCGCCCCCTATAACACCGCCGATCTGGCTGACGGTCAGAAGCAGTGGAACAAGTGCCGCGCCTGTCATACGCTGGTGCCCAACGGGGCCAATATGGTCGGTCCCAACCTCTATGGCGTGTTTGGTAAGGTCGCCGGTACCCACGAAGGCTATAATTATTCAGAGCCAATGAAGGCCTATGCCAAGACCTGGGACTTTGCCACGCTGGATGCCTATCTGACCAAGCCCTCCGCGGAAGTCCCCGGCACCAAGATGGGCTTTATCGGCATCAAGGATGAGCAGCAGCGCCACAATCTGATTGCCTGGCTAAAGATTGAAACCACGCCAAAGCCTTAAGAGACGGTCTCAAAAGATCGTTTTCTGGCCTGCAAAGCCGCATTTTCTACACTTCCGATGCTCACGTACCTCAGTACGCTGTGCTTCGGTTCTCGAAGACACGTCTTTTCGCCACAGACTCCAACCTCCTGAAACCGTCTCTAAAACGCTTTCCATAGCGACAGAGCTGCGCCACTCACCTCAGGGACGTTTTTTCCATAGAGGGTCTGGCGGGCGCTCAGTTGCAGATTGAGGTCATTTTCAGGCCCAAAGGCGCGGACAACACTCAGTTCGCCATTGACCCATACGGCCTGAAAATTGTCCTCAATATCGGTCCGGCCATCAAAGACCTGCGCCAGAACCATCCATTTTTCATTGGGCTTGAGCCCCAGCGTGACATCGCCGCGCCACTGATCGGCATCATGGCTGCGCATACGTCGCGCCAGTTGAATATCAACAAAGGACGGTATGCCCCTGAACGTGAAATTACGCCCCAGATAGCCCCTGAGTTCAATATCCGTACTGTCGGGGCGTCCGTCCTCAAAGGCATTGCGCCGCCCCTGCCCCAGCCCTTCGGCACTGATGCCCAGACTGAGGACGGTTTTCTCTGTGCGGAGGAAATTATAACGTGCACCAATTTCCACGGACCCCAGACCGGAAAAAGAATCCCATTCAGTCTGATAATCCTGAAAGTTGATCTTGCCCGACAGGCTGATGCGTTCGGTCAGGCCATAGTCAATGAAAACAGAAACCGATTTTTCTTCCCAGCCATACAGTTCAACGCCACGATTGCCCTGCGCGTCATAGGCCTGTGTGGCTCTGGCCAGTTCGGCGCGGCTGATGACCTGAATGTGACCGATTTCCTGAGGCCAGGCGCCCGCAAGACCCTGCGCCGGAAACCCACCGGCGCATATTACCACACATAATCGTAAAAATGATCTCATGAGCCCCCCCCG
>JBCEBX010000351.1:0-2564 GCA_039206455.1 Asticcacaulis sp. | reverse complement strand
CAAGCAAATCTTCGCCGTTCAGCGTCGCCGAACCGGCGCTGACTTCATAGTTCGGGCGACCGGCCAGCGTATAGCCGAGCGTCGATTTCCCCGCCCCGTTCGGCCCCATAATGGCGTGAACCTCACCGGCAGGCACATCAAGCGTCAGGCCCTTGAGGATGGTTTTGTCTTCGACCGCTACGGTCAGATTTTCAATATTAAGCATGACGAGGATACTTTTCTTCGTTTGTCATATGCAGGCTAACCTGCGAGATTTCTTCATAGCCGAAAGTAAATGCGTCTTCGCCTACATAACATTCAAGCTGCACACAGCCGACAGGACCTTTAGAGTAAAAGAGGACGGTTGCAATTGTACCCTCAGGAACAATAGACACATCCGTTCTCACACCGCCTTCCACAAAAATGGGGCGCGCTAACACCACGTCATCATAACACCGAATAAGACGACCATCCTTTCCGGCAAAGGAGTCATCTTGCGTCCACTCTTCCATAGCCATCTGTTCTTTTGCCGAAACCATCACCCCACGCTCCCTTCAAGGCTGATGGCCACCAGTTTCTGTGCCTCAACGGCAAATTCCATCGGCAGTTCCTGCAACACGTCACGCACGAAACCATTGACCAGAAGCGCCACGGCTTCTTCCTGCGTCAGACCGCGCTGTTGGGCGTAGAACAACTGATCCTCGGATAACCGCGTCGTCGTCGCCTCATGCTCAAATTGCGCCGAAGCCGTATCGGACTCCACATAAGGCACCGTATGCGACGCACAGGTCTTACCTATCAGCAGGCTGTCACACTGCGTAAAGTTCCGTGAACCCGTTGCCTTGGCATGGGCCGACACCAGACCACGATAGGTCGAAGACGACCGGCCTGCCGAAATCCCCTTGGCGATGATGCGCGAGCGGGTATTTTTCCCCAGATGGATCATCTTGGTGCCGGTATCTGCCTGCTGCATGCCATTGGTGACGGCGATGGAGTAGAACTCACCCACGCTTTCGTCACCGCGCAGAATGCAGGACGGATATTTCCAGGTCACCGCCGATCCGGTTTCAACTTGCGTCCACGACACTTTCGACCGTGCGCCCCGACAATCGGCACGCTTAGTCACGAAATTATAGATACCACCCTTGCCCTCGGCATCGCCCGGATACCAGTTCTGAACGGTCGAATATTTGATCTCGGCATCATCCATCGCCACCAGTTCAACCACCGCCGCATGAAGCTGATTTTCATCACGCATCGGCGCGGTACAGCCCTCAAGATAGGACACATAGGCCCCCTTGTCGGCGATGATTAGGGTACGCTCGAACTGACCCGTATTTTCAGCATTAATACGGAAATAGGTCGAAAGCTCCATCGGGCAACGCACGCCTTCGGGCACATAGACGAACGATCCGTCCGAAAACACAGCCGCATTCAGGGCGGCAAAATAGTTATCCGACACAGGCACCACCGTCCCCAGATACTGCTTCACCAGTTCGGGATATTCACGGATCGCTTCACTGATGGCGCAAAAGATCACGCCATGCTTTTTCAGTTCGTCCTTAAAGGTCGTCACAACCGACACACTGTCGAACACCGCATCCACCGCATATTTCGGCGAGCCAACAACACCGGCCAGAACCTCCTGCTCTTTCAGCGGTATCCCCAGCTTGGCATAGACCGCCAGCAATTCAGGATCGACCTCATCCAAACTGTTGAGTTTCGGCTTGGCCTTGGGCGCAGCATAATAATAGAGGTCCTGATAATCGACCTTCTGGTAATTGACCTTGGCCCAATCAGGCTCGTCCATCGACTGCCAGCGTTCAAAGGCCGCCAGCCGGTATTCAAGCATCCAGTCCGGTTCGTTCTTACGCGCCGAAATAAAGCGCACGATATCCGCACTCAGCCCCTTGGGCGCATATTCCATCTCGATATCCGAGACAAAACCGTGCTCATAGGTCTCAAGCTTCTGAACCGTATCAATGGTTTCCTTGACCGCTGCCATCAGGCGCTTTCCTTTACTTTACTCAATTGGCGCGCCTTGTGCGCCGCATAGCCTTTCGACCATACCGCCACGAACCGCTGCCAGTCATCGGGGCTGGTATTCCAGCCCGAAGATACACGCAAGGCCTTATCTGCCACACCCTGAAGCCCCATAGCCTCAAGCACGCGGCTGGATTTAACCTTGCCCGAAGAACAGGCCGAACCTGATGACACGCAGATGCCATTCATATCCATATGGATAAGCTGCAACTGCGCCGTCCAGTCCGGCACGGTGAAACAGGTGATACCCTTCGCCCGCGGCGCATCGGCCCCGACAATAGTCGCCCCCGCCGCAACCAGCGCCGCTTCGGCGTCCGATTGTCCGTCGCTGCCGTTAAAACCCATCCGGCGCACCGCTTCGGCAAAACCGGCAATGCCGGCGATATTTTCTGTGCCAGCCCTCAGGCCAAACTCCTGCCCACCACCCGCCACTGCCGCCGCAATGTCACGATCGGCATCATAAACGAATGCCCCAACCCCTTGCGGCCCGCCAATCTTATGGGCCGCGAAAGACAGACTGTCGGCCCCAAGCGATTCAAAAT
>JBCEBX010000350.1:938-10324 GCA_039206455.1 Asticcacaulis sp. | reverse complement strand
GACATGGACAATCCTGCTTGGGTTGGAGCCTCAGTACCGATCAGGTACCTGCTTTTAATATAGCCGAGGCGTTTGAAATGTTTACGAAACGATGGTGAGACATTTGGACGCTGCCGGAGCCGCGCGGGGTCTTACGTTACGAGGGGCATATTGCCAGAGCAAAAACAAAGATCAAGTTTATTTTATTTTTATTATATATAGATTTTATTTATATTAAGGTGGGTTTAGCTTACTGGTGCTGAAGGAGGGGATGGCCTATAGAGTGGCGTCTGTGCACGTCCTTGCAAGGTGGTTCATAATGCCGGATCAGCGTCCCGATATTGACAGAAAACCTGATCTCAACACGGATTTTTATAAGGCCTGTGCGGGGGTGCCTGCCTTTGGTGAGGTCTGTGAGGGGGGGACGGACTTCTGGCTTGACGGGCTTTATGAGCTGTCTTTGCGTGCAGGGTGTTTAGAGCTGGAATTTACGGAAACAGATACCTTGCGCCGGAGTGTTATCCGTGTGGCAGAAAATTACCCCGTCTTTCTCAGACTGCCCCCGGCAAATTACCGAATATATTATCGCCTCCTGTCTGGCTTTGATGACAACCTGCCGATCCGGATTCAGGCGCAACGTGTTGAATTGGCCCAGCGGCTGGCACTTTATGTGCGAAAGATTGTAAGTTTACACCGGTTGTCGCCAGGTGAAGCCCTAAAGAAGGTAAAAGCGGGTCTTTCGGGCAAAAGGCATAAGGCTGCGGTTGGCCTGTCTTTGGGGCGGGCAGAGGCGCCTATGCCACGCGTTAGAGACTATTCAATAACGCCTGCGCCACCGGCTGCACCCTTACCGGCAGACATGGCGGTATCAATCATTATCCCCAGCAAAGACCGGTTTGATCTTCTCAAGGCCTGTGTCGAGTCTTTGTCCTTAATCCGCTTTCCGGCCTATGAAGTCATTATCATTGATAATGGTTCTGAGGCCGCTGAGATGCAGGCCTGTTTGCAGGCCTTGCGACAACGGCCTGAAGTGCGTGTGTTCCGTCATGATATACCGTTCAATTTCTCCCGCCTTTGTAATCTGGGAGCGGCAGAAGCGGCACATGACTGGCTGCTGTTTCTGAATGACGATACCGAGGCAGTGGAGGGGCGCTGGCTTAAGGCCCTGTGTGCACAGGCATTGGCAAAGGATGTTGGTATAACCGGAGCGCGGTTATTGTATCCTTCGGGAGATTTGCAACATGCGGGCATTGCCTCACATCTGCTGCCCGGGCCGGGACATCCCTGGAGAGGCGCGCCCGAAAGCCTGTGGCGCAGTCATCCCTTATTATCGCAGGCCTGTGAGGTGGACGCGGTGACCGGAGCCTGTCTTTTGGTGCCCAAATCCCTGTTTTGGCAGTTGGGTGGATTCAATGAAACCGACTTTGCCATAAGTCTGAACGATGTTGATCTGTGCCTCAGGGCGCGGGAATGCGGATACAGGGTCATCTATACACCGGAAGCGACGCTTTTGCACAAGGAAGGACAGTCGCGCAGGGCCGATGACCATGAGTCAGAACAGCCCCGTCGCCAGTCAGAGCTGAGGGCTTTCGTCAGGCGTCACCCGGTGGCTGCCCGGCGTTCGGTCTATTATCCCCCCGCATTGCCACGTGATACGGATCGGGGGGATATCTAGGCGCGTTCAGTCAGTTTTTTGGCGGCTTCGGCAGCGAGCTTTACGTCCTGCGCACGCGATACTGGCGCAACGACAATGCCGGACGGGGTCGAGATTACCATGATATTATCAAGCCCGATGACAGCAACCGGCGGGCCTTCGGCACGCACCAGACAGTTGTTGGCATCAATTAGTATGGCATTGCCGAAGCTGTGGTTGCCTTCGGTGTCCTTGTCGCCCAGACGCCATAGTTCGCTGAAGCCGCCGACATCAGCCCAGCCTATGTCACAGGGGGCGACCGCTGCACGCTCGGTACGTTCCATAACGGCGTAGTCGATAGAAATGGACGGGCATCTGGCGAAATCGTCAGGGTTCAGAAGGCGCGTACGCTCAGTGACCTGTGCGTTCTCAAGGGCGCTTCGGGTGGCTTCGAGAACATCCGGCTGGTGACGGTTTAGTTCTTCAAGCATAACCTGTGGTGAAAACAGGAAAATACCGGCATTCCAGTCATAGCCGCCGTCCGCGACATATTCTGTCGCTGTGGCGAGATTGGGCTTTTCGAGAAAGCGCTTTACTGACCACACGCCGTCACAGAGGCTTTTGTCGCGTTGAATGTAGCCGAAACCTGTCTCAGGTGCTGTGGGACGGATGCCAAAGGTAACAATATGATCAAGTGCGGTCGCGGCGGCCGTTTGCAGGGCTGCACGGAATACGTCCGGACTGTTGATAACGTGATCGGCCGGCACCAGAAGCACAAGCGCATCGGGCGCTATTTCCTGACCAATAAGGGCGGCCACCGCAGCCACGGCAGCTGTGTTGCGGGCAAAGGGCTCAAGGATCACGGCCTGCGGCTGTTGATCAATGGCCTCTAACTGGGCAATGGCCAGTTGTTCATGACTGCGGCCGCAAATGACTACGGGTTTGAGGAACTCTGGCCCTGACAGACGCAGGGCGGTTTCCTGAATCATGGTGCGCTGCGTGGCCAAAGCGTGAAACTGTTTGGGCTGTGCCGGTGTTGACAGGGGCCATAAACGCGTGCCGGAGCCTCCCGACATGATAATTGGTAAAATATGCATCGGTAAAAACTCATGATCTCTGAATAATATACCCTTAGGTAAAATCCTTAGGGGTGACAAGCTTTAAGCTAATAGAGCGTGACGCGTTCGTAAAAAATAATAGCAAGGGGCATCATAAAGCGCCTTACGTCTTTTTTCTCGTTACATTTATGTGTGCATTGCGATAAGGATTCGGTATTAATTTTCGTTTTTTCAGGGATTGCTGTGGAATTTAAATTATTCCCTATAGAAGGTCCGGCCCTGATCGTGCCGAAGTATATTGGCGATCAGCGGGGTTATTTTACAGAAACTTTCAAGGCGGACTGGTTCCGCCAACATATTGATGATGTGACCTTTGTTCAGGACAATCAGTCCATGTCGGCACAAGCCGGAACTATTCGCGGCCTGCATTATCAGTTGGCCCCTTTTGGACAGGGTAAGCTGGTGAGATGCCTGTCCGGCGCCATATATGACGTGGCGGTGGATATACGTGTGGGTTCGGCAACTTTCGGTCAATGGATTGGCGCGGAGCTAACGCCCGAAAACGGGCATCAGCTTTGGGTTCCTGAAGGCTTCGCGCACGGTTTCTGTACGCTGCAGCCGGACACAATCGTATTTTACAAGGTGACGAACCCCTATAGTCCTGAGCATGATCGCGGCGTGGCGTTTGATGATCCGGACGTAGCCATAGACTGGCCCGTCGAAGTGCAGGGTGCTGTCTTATCCGATAAGGATCGCCGACAGCCGCGCCTGAAGGACATTGAGGTTTAGAATGCGGGTTATTGTAACAGGTGGCGCAGGCTTTATCGGCTCAGCTGTGGTCAGGCATCTGGTGTCGCAAGCCGGGGCCGAGGTGCTTAATATCGATAAGCTGACCTATGCCGGTAATCTGGCCTCACTGACTGAGGTGACGGGCGCGAAAAATTATCGCTTCCTGAAGGCCGACATCACCGACAGCGCCGCGATGGTTGCGGCAATCAATGACTTTCAGCCTGATCGCATCATGCATCTGGCGGCGGAAAGCCACGTTGATCGCTCTATTGTCGGGGCGAAAGCGTTTATAGACACAAATATTATCGGCACCTTTACGCTACTTGAGGCGACGCGCCATTACTGGGCGGCATTAGAGCCAGAGCGTCAGAAGACTTTTCGTTTTCTGCATGTTTCCACGGATGAGGTCTATGGCTCCTTAGGGGCTGAAGGGCTTTTTGAGGAAACAACGGCCTATGATCCGTCCTCACCCTATTCGGCGTCAAAGGCCGCTTCGGATCATCTGGTGAAGGCCTGGTATCGCACCTATGGCTTGCCGGTGGTGGTGTCGAACTGTTCCAATAATTATGGCCCTTATCATTTTCCTGAAAAACTTATCCCGCTGAATATTGTCAACGCATTAGAAGGCAAGGCCTTGCCCGTTTACGGGGATGGGTCGAATATTCGTGACTGGCTTTATGTGGATGATCATGCCCGCGCACTAGATCTGATTTCGGAACGTGGTGGGATCGGGGAAACCTATAATGTCGGTGGGCGAAATGAGCGATCCAATATCGAAGTGGTGCGACGCATATGTGCCGTCATGGATGAATTGAGACCGCGTGCCGAGCCTCATGAGCACCTGATCCGTTTTGTCACAGATCGTCCGGGTAATGATCAGCGTTATGCGATTGACGCGTCGAAACTGGAGGCCGAGCTTGGGTGGAAGGCGCAGGAAAATTTTGACAGCGGCCTGCGTAAAACCGTGCAGTGGTATCTGGAGAACGCACATTGGTGGCAGCCACTCAGAGACGGGGTGTATGGCGGTGAACGGCTGGGACTGTCTGAACCGTCCGGTCTTCCGAAAGTATAGATATGCGCATTCTGGTTACCGGAAAAAACGGGCAAGTCGCCATGGCGCTGAAGGCCTTTGGCGAGGGACATGAGATTATCACATTGGGGCGGCCTGAGGTTGATCTGACGCTACCGCAAACCTTGCGCACGCCCGTTCTGGCCATAAGACCCGACATCATTTTTTCAGTGGCGGCCTATACGCAGGTTGATCTGGCGGAAACAGAGGCGGACGCTGCGCATATAATTAACGCTGAAGCACCAGCCGAACTGGCGCGATTAGCGAAGGAAATGGGCATTCCCATTATTCATCTGTCTACGGACTATGTGTTTGATGGCGCGAAACCTGAGGCCTATGTCGAGGATGATCCGACCGCCCCCATCAACACATATGGGGTCACCAAGAGCGAAGGTGAAAAGGCTGTCGCCGCCGGGACAGACAATCATGTTATTTTGCGAACCTCATGGGTTTATTCACCCTATGGGCGTAACTTTGTGAAGACCATGCTGGGGCTTGCTGACACCCGTGACACGGTGAGTGTCGTGGCGGATCAGCATGGATGTCCGACTTCGGCGATCGACATTGCCCGCAATCTGATCCGGATCGCGGAAAAGATGGTGGCAGATAATCGGGCGGAATTGAGGGGAATATTCCACCTGGTGGCGCCGGACGAGGCGACATGGGCACAATTTGCAGAGGCCATATTTGCCGATTATGAACGACGCACGCATCGGCAGGTTAGGGTTGTGCCAATTGCGTCATCCGCCTATCCAACACCCGCGAAACGTCCGGCCAATTCGCGCCTGGATAGCGGTAAGCTGTTATCTGTTTATGGCCTGAGGCTTAATCACTGGCAACGGGCTCTGGACGAAGTGCTTGAATATTTATACGCTTCGGACACAGAGCCAGCAAGTTAAGCGGCCCGATAAGTTTAAAGGAATGGGAAATGAAGGGTATTATACTGGCCGGTGGAAGCGGTAGCCGGCTACATCCCATGACGTTGGGCATGTCAAAGCAGATGATGCCGGTCTATGACAAGCCGATGATCTATTACCCCTTGTCTGTGCTAATGATGGCCGGGATCAGGGAGATACTGATCATATCCACACCCTATGACCTGCCTGCGTTTCAGAGGCTTTTGGGTGACGGCTCACAGTGGGGGCTGTCATTGGAATATGCCCCGCAGCCCAGTCCGGATGGTTTGGCACAAGCCTATATAATCGGGGCCGATTTTGTCGGTGGTCAGCCGTCATGCCTGATATTGGGCGACAATATATTTTATGGGTCGAACCTGAGTGAGATATTGACCCAGTCCGCCAGTCTGACGGTGGGGGCACAGGTGTTTGCCTATCATGTGTCTGACCCTGAGCGTTACGGGGTGCTGGAATTTGATGCGGATTCCCGGGCCATATCCATCGAAGAAAAGCCATTGAAACCGAAATCCAATTGGGCCGTTACCGGTTTGTATTTCTATGATCATCAAGTGGTAAATATTGCGGCCGATCTGAAGCCTTCGGCGCGTGGGGAACTGGAAATTACCGATGTGAACCGCACCTATCTTGAGCGGGGTTTGCTGACGGTGAAAACGGTAGGACGCGGTTACGCCTGGCTGGATACCGGTACGCCGGACAGCCTGCTGGAGGCTGCGGAATTCGTCAGCATTCTGGAAAAGCGTCAGGGCTTCAAGATTGCCTGCCCTGAGGAAATTGCCTGGCGCAAAGGCTACATAGAGCGTGCGCAGATGGAACGACTAATCAATTTGTCGGGTAAAGGTGATTATAATGCTTATCTGAGGCGGTGCCTTGAGGCTGATATATAAGGCTGGGCTCTGGTTTATATTGCGTTATATCTTGTCATATCGTAACGGGTTGGCCTATTATGATCTGACAAATCAGCAGAGTTAATTTGTCTTAAAAATCATTTTAGTAATGCCGCTCTATTGGGCCTTTGTTGCTGGCTGTATCGGGTATTTAACGTCTAACATTGGCCGCATCTAGCGGCGCTGTATTTAGGATTTCGGAAAAGATGGCTAAAAAAGCTTTAATTACAGGTGTAACGGGCCAGGATGGTTCTTATCTGGCCGAGTTTCTGCTGGAAAAGGGCTATGAAGTTCACGGAATAAAAAGACGGGCGTCAACTTTCAACACGCAACGGGTCGATCATATTTATCAGGACCCGCATATTAATCACCGCAATTTTGTCCTTCATTACGGTGATCTGAGTGACAGTTCCAACCTGACGCGTATTCTCTCTCAAGTGCAGCCTGACGAGGTTTATAATCTGGGGGCGCAGAGCCATGTGGCGGTCAGCTTTGAATCGCCAGAATATACAGCAGATGTAGACGCCCTTGGGTCATTACGTCTGCTGGAGGCCATCCGGTTCCTCGGGCTGGAAAGCAAGACCCGTTTCTATCAGGCGTCTACATCCGAATTATACGGCCTTGTACAGGAAACGCCTCAGAAGGAAACGACGCCCTTCTATCCGCGTTCGCCCTATGCGGTGGCCAAGCTCTATTCTTACTGGATCACGGTCAATTATCGTGAAGCCTACGGGATGTATGCCTGTAACGGCATCCTGTTCAATCACGAAAGCCCGCGTCGGGGTGAGACCTTTGTGACGCGTAAAATTACGCGCGGTCTGGCGAACATCGCACAGGGGCTTGAGAAACGCCTTTATATGGGCAACATCGATTCCCTTCGCGACTGGGGTCATGCAAAGGACTATGTGCGTATGCAGTGGCTGATGCTGCAGCAACCCGTGGCTGAGGATTTTGTTATCGCCACAGGTGTGCAGTATTCCGTGCGCGAATTTATTAGATGGTCGGCGGCTGAGTTGGGCATTACCTTGCGCTTTGAAGGTACGGATGTCGATGAAGTCGGGATCGTCGAGGCCGTCAGTGGCGATAACGCGCCGGCCGTGAAGCCAGGTGATGTCCTCGTCAGTATCGATCCGCGCTACTTCCGCCCCGCCGAGGTTGAGACCTTGCTGGGTGATCCGACCAAGGCCAAGGAAAAGCTGGGCTGGACCCCTGAGATCACAGTACAGGAAATGTGCGCGGAAATGGTCGCCGAAGACCTTAAGGTCGCCAAACGACACGCGCTTCTCAAGCAGCATGGCTACGAACTGCCTGTGTCTCTGGAAAACGGCTAAGAGGACAAGATGCGCAAAATATATGTAGCGGGTCACCGAGGCATGGTCGGGGGTGCTATTTTGCGCCGTCTCGAAGCCCGAAAGGCAGCGGGTGAGGCGATTGAAGTCATTACCCGCACCAGTGGCGAACTGAACCTGACCGATCAGGCGGCGGTTCGCACCTTTATGGAGGCCGAGCGACCTGATGAGGTCATTCTGGCGGCGGCGAAGGTTGGAGGTATCTATGCCAACAACACCTATCCGGCAGAATTCATCTACGAAAATCTGATGATTGAATGCAATGTCATTCATCAGGCCTATGCCAGCGGTGTGAAAAAGCTGCTGCAGCTCGGGTCATCGTGCATATATCCTAAGGCTATCCCCCAGCCGATGCGGGAAGATGCGCTTCTTACCGGTACGCTTGAGCCGACCAATGAGCCTTATGCCATCGCCAAGATCGCCGGTATCAAGCTGTGTGAAAGCTATAACCGGCAATATGGGGTTGATTATCGCTCGGTCATGCCGACCAATCTGTATGGGCCGGGCGACAATTTCCACCCTGAAAATTCGCATGTGCTGCCTGCGCTTATCCGCCGCTTTCATGAAGCGGTGCGCGATGGCAAGGACGAGGTGGTAATCTGGGGTACGGGAACGCCATACCGTGAATTTCTGCATGTCGATGATATGGCGGAGGCGTCGCTGTTTGTGCTCGACCTGCCTAAAGAAACCTATGAAGCCAATACAGAGCCCATGCTCAGTCACATCAATGTCGGCACCGGCGTCGATGCGACGATCGGCGATATTGCGAAGATTATTGCTGATGTGACCGGTTTCAAGGGGTGCATCCGTTTTGACACAACCAAACCTGACGGCACTATGCGCAAACTTATGGATGTCTCACGTCTGGCGCGTATGGGCTGGAAGTCCAAAGTTGGTTTGGAAGACGGTCTGCGGGAAACCTATGCGTGGTTCCAAAATGCAGAAAACCTGCGCGTTTAATATACGCTTCTCTTTTTCGAGAGCAAATTCTATTAATATGGGCTTAAGGGCTGAATCCGGCACAATGTGATGACGGAATAAGTTCAGTTTTTGGAGCATGGTTTCATTTTGCGTGGGTGAGGCCAAAATTGTGTTGTGAGATAATTATGTCACCTGAATATTCGCATGGCTCATCCACCTTAGACGGCTGTGGAGTGATTTACGCTGTCACTGGCGAAAAGTTCTTTAAGGAAGCGCGCACCTCGATCCGTTCAATACGGGCGCTGCATCCTGACCTCCCGATTACAGTCTGTTACTCTTGGGAAGGCGCATTGCTTAGGGAATTACTGGCAGGCATCGCACATATAAATTATCTGGATCTTACAACCGTCGTTTCTCAAACCGGTCTGAAAATGTCCGATGGAATGGAACGTAGTCGCGGTGTGAAAATAAACACAATAAAATACTCTCCTTACGACTATACTCTATTTCTGGATTCTGACACTTACATAAAGAAACCACTAAATATAATATTTGATACGCTAAAAGAGGGTGAAACTCAGATTATCACTACTAATGAGCCGATCGCCTCGTATGCGGCAGATCAGTACGCCCATCTTGGTGATGCAGACAGGCCAAATGCCGGAGGGCTTATAAGTCTCTCTAATCCTTCTTATTTCAATTCTGGTGTATTTGCTTTCCGTGCAAGTGTGCGAGAATTTGGTGTGGGAGATTTATGGATCGACACTTTCATCAAACAATCTAAAGC
>JBCEBX010000350.1:0-928 GCA_039206455.1 Asticcacaulis sp. | reverse complement strand
GAATTATATAAGCAGGGTCTGTGGGACGAAATACATATAATTCATTGCAAAATGGTGCATGCAATAGGATGTGATCCTGAAAAACTTATAAAAACGGATTATATAAAAAAGTTTAGTCTAGTTGATTAATTATTTCTTGATATATTTTATTATGGGGATGTTTTAGGGCATGATTAAAAGTATATTTATTCTAACGCCCTGTATGAATGCGGTCGATACCATAGACCGCACTATAATGAGTGTAGTTACTCAGGCGGGTGATTTTAAAATTCGGTATCATATTCAGGATGCTGGCTCGACTGACGGCACCTATGAGCGTGTTCTGTGGTGGAAAGCGCGTCTTGAGTCACCTGATTTTCCCATACAATGCAAGGGGATAGAGTTTTCCGTTGTTTCCGAGCCGGATGAGGGTTTGTATGATGGCCTGATACGTGGTTTTAAGCATATGCACATCCGTCCAGATGACTTCATGGCATGGATTAATGCTGATGACGTTCTGATGGTTGGCGCCTTATCCCTAATATCCCAAGTCAGAAGCCAATTTAGTAAGGAGCAGGCATCCTGGGTGGGCGGTGGATGTGCCATAGTTAAAAATAATCACATCACCACCAATAATGACAGAAAAGTTCCCACCGAGGCCATCCGGTTGGGACTTTGTGATGGGATGCACTGGGATTTTATTCAGCAAGAAGGCACTTTCTTCAGGAAATGGCTATGGGATTCCATTAATCCAGAAGTATCTATAGGCAAGCTTAAGCTGGCCGGTGACTGGAACCTGTGGCGACTTTTTGCGCAACAAGCCTCTTTGGTCCAGTTTACAGCCGCGTTAGGGGGATTCCGGCGGCGAGACGGTCAATTATCTGCCGTGCAACGTGATAAGTATATGAACGAAATTTCGTCGCTTGTCAGTCCGGAAGAACGCAAGAAG
>JBCEBX010000349.1:6237-10397 GCA_039206455.1 Asticcacaulis sp. | reverse complement strand
CCTGATCGGCGGTGTCGAGCACGAGGGTCGGGGAGGCGGCATCATTGAAACGCAGCTCAACCTGTTCACCGGCAATCTGCCCCATGACATCAAGGATGTAACGGGCATTGAAGCCGATTTCGATAGCGTCGTTGTCGTAGTCGATTTCGGCTTCTTCTACGGCCTGACCGGCTTCTATGTTGCGCACGCTTAAGGTAAGGCGACCGGGTTCGATAGCCAGTTTCACCGAGCGGCTTTTTTCGGCCGAGATGGTCGAAACGCGATCGACGGCCCGCGACAGGGTCGCGGTTTCGATGCGCATGGTCTTGTCGTTGTTTTTCGGGATCACGCGGCCATAGTCGGGGAAGGAGCCGTCAATGATCTTTGAGGTCAGGGAGGCGTGGCCCAGCTGGAAGCGGATCTTGGCCGGAGACACCGTAAGCTCGATATGGCCTGCGCCGTCATCGAGCAGGCGGCGGGCCTGATCGATGGTCTTGCGCGGAATGATGACGCCGGCGCCGCCGACCGAACCGTCAGGGGCGGGGATTTCAGCCAGGGCCAGACGGTGACCATCGGTGGCCACGGCGCGCAGATAGGCCGAGCCGTCTTCGGTGATGGTGTGCAGATAAAGGCCGTTGAGGTAGTAGCGGGTTTCCTCAGTGGAGACAGCAAAGCGCGTCTTGTCGATAAGGCGCTTGAGGTCTTCCTTGAGGAGGGAATAGGTGACGCCTTCGTGGTCGGCGGACATGACCGGGAAGTCGCCTGCGGGCAAAACCGGCAGGGCAAAGCGTGAGCGACCGGCCTGAACCGTCAGGCGCGGGTCTTCGCCGGTTTCATAACGCAGCTCAACATCGGCCCCTTCGGGCAGCTTACGCACGATTTCATAGAGGGTGTGGGCCGAGGCTGTGATCTGGCCCGGTACGCTGACTATGGCATCGGCCACATCGACCATTTCCATATCCAGATCGGTGGCCGACAGGGACACCTGCGACCCTTCGGCCGACAAGAGGACGTTGGACAGGATGGGGATGGTATTGCGCCGTTCCACCACGCTCTGCACATGGCCCAGAGCTTTGAGTAAGGCACCCCGTTCGATGATCAGCTGCATTTTGCTCGCGTTCCGTTTATCGTACTTGTGTTTTCAGAACAAAAGGCCGGAGCGAGCGCCCCGGCATTTTGCACGACCTTAACGTAATATACGCCTTCGTCAACCACTACTCAGCCGTTGCGCAGCTTGCGTGTCAGGGCCTCGACGTCGCGGGCGATGAGTTCGTCAGATTGCAGGAGTTCCTCAATCTTTTTGACCGCATGCAGCACGGTTGTATGGTCACGACCGCCGAAACGACGACCGATGTCCGGATAGGAGCGGGTGGTGTTCTGCTTGCACAGCCACATGGCGACCTGACGCGGGCGGGCGACCGAACGGGTGCGGCGCTCGGACAGGAGATCGGCCTGTTTCAGATTGTAGTGTTCCGAGACCAGCTTCTGAATTTCGTCGACCGTAATGCGGCGTTCAACCGCCACTTTCAGGTTCGGTTGCAGCAGGGCCATAGCTTCGTCCAAAGTCAAACTCCCCAGACGCGGGCCGGCGGAAGCGGCCAGTGTATTCACAGCCCCTTCCAGTTCACGGATGGAGCCCGGAACGCGTTCTGATAAAAAATGTAAAATGTCGGTGTCCGGCATACGGGTCAGACCCAGCCGGCGCGATAGGTGATCAAGCTTGCGCTCAATGATGCCCATCCGTAAGGACTGATCGGCGGCCTCAAGGGCACAGACCAGACCGGATGAGAGGTGCGAGCGCAGACGCGCTTCGATTTCGCTCAGGTGTGAAGGCGGACGATCCGCCGTAAAGACAACGCGGCGGTTGTCTTCGATTAACGCCGTCAGGGTGTGAAACAGTTCTTCCTGAGACGAAACCTTGCCGCCAATAAAGTGAACATCGTCAATCAGCAGGAGATCGGCACCGCGCATCTGCGCCTTGAAGGCTGACAGCGACTTGTCCTGAAGGGATTTCACAAAGGTGGCGGTGAATTTTTCAGCGGTCAGATAGACAATCTTCGCATCCGGCTTAAGGCGTTGCGCTTCCCAAGCAATGGCGTTGAGCAGGTGCGTCTTACCGTAGCCATAGGGGCCATGGAAAAAGACCGGGTTAAAGTGTCCGTCGGCCCATGAGGCAACCTGACGGGACATGGTATAGGCAAATTCGTTGCCGCGACCGGGGACGAAGGTGTCAAAGGTCAGGCGTTCCTGAAGACCGGCAATACGGGCGGCGGCGTCGCTGAAATTGACGACTGCGCCAGAGGCTGGGCCAGAAACGGGTGCCGTGCCCGGAATATCGCTGATCGGCGGGAGCGGTTCAGCGGCAGGGGTTTGCGGTGTCGTCTCAGTGAATTCCGCGCGGGATTTGATGTCGAGAATACGGCCTTCGGGATCGTTCTGCGTCCACAGTTCGTTGGCGCGTTTCAAGGCGTTGCGGGCGAACCAGTCACGGGCATAGATCGTAGGGGTAACGAGCACAGGATCACCCAGAGCGCTCTGGCGGATCGTGGAGGGGGCAACATAGGAATTATATGGCCCTTCGCCGAGTTCATGGCGCAGGGTCGTGGCGACTTTTGTCCATACCGCTTCAGGCAGGACCGGCGACCAGTTGTTCAGGCTTGGCATAATCTTATCGCCCCGATCATTTTCCCATCCCTAATAAACACAAACAAACCACACGAAACCGGACACAGCTTCTCTCTTTGGCTGGGCACCTTAAACGGGCACGCAACCAGAGCCGACAGATGCCGGCTTTTGTTCCCGAAGCCGCCAAAGCGGCATCAGAATCTCGGTTTCAAAATCGTAATTCCTCGTGACGTCCAAGCAGCCCCGAACGTCTCCAATTCATCCGTAATGGGATGGAAAAGGCGAGACACCGGCACATTAGCCTGCTGGACGGCGGGGTCAACGAGGATATTTGCTCACAGGTGCGGATATTTTAGTTGACTCTGATAACCCGTTCGCCAGAAACAAGAATTTAATGGAAAATTAATGGGCGTTTAACCGTCGGATTTCCCTGCTATTATTGGCGTTGCGGCGCACAAAACAACGGGGCCGATGCTTTCGCATCAGCTTAAAATCAGACTGGATTGTCAGAGGTCAAGACAAATCAAGGCCCTGAAATTCAGGGCCTTGACGTAAAATATCGCCGTGTAAAAACGAGCCTTAAGCGGCCAGTTTCTTGAGCGCAGCCGCCAGACGCGACACCTTGCGGGCGACCGTGTTTTTGTGGATCACGCCCTTGGTGACCGCACGCGACAGCTCGGACTGAGCGTCGATGAAAGCGGTTTTGGCCACAGCGGCATCACCGGCGGCCAGAGCTTCTTCAAACTTACGCACGAAGGTACGCACGCGCGAACGACGCGCCTTGTTGACTTCGGTACGGCGGGCGATCTTGCGGATCGCTTTTTTGGCGCCGGGATTATTAGCCATTCATCACCTTTGGGGACGAAAATTAACGAAACTGCGCAGAGACAGGCCCTGCACAAGGGAATTTCAAAGAGCGCGGGATATAACCGAAGGTGTGCACAAGGTCAACGCTACAATTCAAAGATTCGGGCAAAGAGTCGGATTCAGGTCGGGTCTTTGTGTTTTTGCCTCGGGTCTTTTTCACGATTGGCAGACCGGACAGAAGAAGGTGGAGCGTCCGGAATGCACCTTACGGGTGATTATACCCGTACATCCGGACGTCTGACAGGGCTGGTGTTCGCGGCCATAGACGGTGAAATTGTGCTGGAAGTAGCCGAGCTCACCTGAGGCGCCGGAAAAATCGCTGATCGAGGAGCCGCCTGCCTGAACGGCGGCTTCGAGCACATCTTTGATGGCCTGCGTCAGGCGTGTGGCCTCATCACGGGTCAGGGACGTGCCTGAGCGGTCAGGGTGCAGCCCGGACAGGTACAGGGCTTCGCAGACATATATATTGCCCAGCCCCGCGATCAGGCGCTGATCCATCAGAAGCGCCTTCAGGTTCTGGCGCCTCAGGCTGAAGGCCGCATAGAGGTGGTCAGGCGTCAGGGCGTCGGACAAGGGCTCGGTGCCCAGTTCCCGCCACCAGTTCTGGGCGTAAAGCTCATCGGGGCGCAACAGAAGCATGAAGCCGAACCGGCGCGGGTCGTAGAAATCTATATGTACGGTGGCGGTGT
>JBCEBX010000349.1:0-6227 GCA_039206455.1 Asticcacaulis sp. | reverse complement strand
ATCCTGAGGTGTGACAGCGTGGTAGTAGCTGGCATCAAGCGCGGTCGATCGGGCACCGGTAATCTGAAAGCGACCGGTCATGCCAAGATGGGTCACCCAAATGTCCTGCGTGTCGAGATAGAACAGAAGATATTTGGCGCGGCGTTCCAGACGCAGCACGGTGGTGTCATTCAGACGCTCGGCAAAGCGGTCAGGAAACGGATAGCGGAGATTGGGGCGGTTGAGATGCACATCGGACAGGCGTGCGCCTTCGAGCACCGGCTGAAGGCCGCGCCGGACGGTTTCCACCTCAGGCAATTCGGGCATGGGGAACTCAGGATATTAAAAACGGCTCAGGCGGCGCGGATATAGCCGTTGGCGGCCAGAGGACGCGGTTCGCCGGAGACATCCTTGTACCACAGGTCCGGATCAAGGGCGACCTCATCCTTAAGGGCGAAGCTTTCCCAGGCCAGATCGGGTTTCGGACGGTCAGATGCCGCAATCACTGCCCTGAGTTCGGCGGCAGAGGTCACGCCGACAATCACTGACGACACGCCTTTGAGATGAAGGGCGAAGCTTAGGGCCGCATGCAGGGGGTCTGTGCCGGTTTCGGCCAGATGGCGGCGGATGCGGGACAGTTGCGGGCCAACCGGCTGAAGGTTGGTAGGCAGATCCTGACGCGGAACGAACATCAGGCCCTGAAGGAAGACCGAACGGATCTGAACTTCGGTGCCGAGCGCGGCAAGGGCTTCGATATCGCCGTTTTGCACCAGACGCTGATCAAGCAGGGAGCAGGGCAGTTGCATCAGGTCGGGCTTAAAGCGTTTGGCCAGAAGTACCGGACGATCCTTAAGGGTGGTATTGATGCCGATGCTTTTGAACAGGCCTTCGGATTTGAGTTTTTCCAGACGCGCCCACAGGGCATCGCCCTGAGGCCCCATCAGGTCTTCGGCATTATCAATCAGGGCGACCTGCGCGCGGGCCAGTCCCATATGATCGACCGAGCGTTTCAGACGCGATTCCAGCCAGTCGAGGCCTTTTTCAATGCGCAGGGTGCGGATTTGCGGCTTGAAAGGTGACGGGAAAGGCCAGCAGCGGCCCAGGATACGTTCGACATCGCCGCCATAGGGGGCGACATCAATGGTTTTGAGACCACAATCGGCTGCCAGCTTAAGGATCTGACGCACTTCGTCCTCAGCCACGCGACCGCGTGGATTGGAGATGCCGTAATCACAGCCAAACTGTGCTGATCCTAAGCCAAGGGTGGCTGTCATGTGTAATTCTTAACCAAAACCTAATGAATCCAACAGGGTAAAGGCCTGTATGAATCGCCATTTGGCGGCAAAGAGTTAAACAAGTTCTGAACAGGATCGCGTAATTACCCAAAAGCGGTAATCTGCGAACAGAAAAGTATGAAGCGCTTATATGCCGAACAGGCGTTCGCGCTCAGCCAGACTGCGTACCGACACATTCAGGTCGGTCACAAGGCCGTTGGCGATGGAATAGACCCAGCCATGCACGGCCAGAGGCTGACCCTGACGCCAGGCATTGAGAATGATCGGGTTGGTGGCGACATTGCGCACCTGATCGATGACGTTCAGCTCACACAGGCGATCAACGCGATCATTCTGACTATCGCAGGCTTCAAGTTCATGACGATGGGCGTGGGCGACGTCGCGGATCGGGGACAGCCAGTGGTCAATCAGGGTATCGCCGGTCGATTCAATGGCGGCGCGTACACCGCCGCAGCCATAGTGGCCGACCACGAGCACATGTTTGATCTTAAGGACATTGACCGCATATTGCAGCACCGACAGATAGTTGGCGTCCTGTGGCGGGGCGAGATTAGCGACGTTGCGGTGAACAAACAACTCACCCGGATCGAGATTGACAATTTCGTTGGCGGGTACGCGTGAGTCCGAACAGCCGATCCAGAGATATTCCGGATTTTGTTGACGCACCAGACGCGAGAAAAAATCCGGATCGACGCGGACTTTTTCACGGGACCACTTGCGATTGTTTTCAATCAGTTCGTCAACCATGGTCATCTCCGTGCGTTCAATGTTCGTTGGAAATAAAAGCTTGGAGACGGTCGATCAAGTGTTAATTTTGAATTCGCGTCAGACCACCCTACCAGGGCAGAATCGAGACAATGGCCGATAGTACTGTGTGGATCGTCGCATCCGCCCATTCACCGGCGGCGGAAAAAGAGCCTGTGTAAAAGAACAGGATCAGGGTCGCGGCCCCGGTCAGGCCAAGGACGACCTGAAAAAAGCCGACGAGTAATGTGAGTGGGTCTATGCGGCGTTTGCGCCGCCCATAGCCTGCGCCTGCGGTGGTCAGTTCGATCATATCCGTCTCCCCTCTGTAACAGATGGTTAAAGGGTTAACGCAAAAACGCGGTTACGCCAAATGAAAACAAGGTGGTCAGTGGGGCGGTTTGGTGCCGATGATCTGAACGCGGACATGGCTGCGGGCAATGTGGCCGTCTGTGTCTATGACGCTGAGGTCATAAAAGCCGTCGCTTTCCGGCACCCAGATCAGGTCGGAGTCAACCGGCAGGCCGTTAATGTACCACGACAGAGGCCCCTTGCCGCGGGCCGAAAGTTTTAGACCGCGTTTTTGCCCGCTGGCGTCGGTTTCGACATAGAGGCGTGCGCCGTCAGGGGGAAACAGGATCGACGGGCCGCGGGCACCGGTCTCAAGGGTTTTCAGGGCTTCGGGGGCGCGGGCGGGGCCAAGGGCCTGAGGGGCCTGAGAGGGGGTGTTGATCTGGTCGAAGACGTCGAACAGCAGGGGCGCGGAAGCCTCACGGCCGGTCTGACCGGCACGGGCGCCGCCATCGGGACGGCCTGTCCAGACGAGCACGGCATAGCCACCGGCCAGACCCGCCGCGAGAGCATCACGGTAGCCATAGGAGGTGCCGGTCTTATAGGCCGGTCGGTTGCCGGATTTCATCAGGTGGGCGGGCAGACGACCATCGGGCGGCGGGGTTTCGCGCAGGATGGAAACGACGCGGGCGGCGGCGTCTTTTTGTAAAAACCGCGTGCCACGCCGGTTGAGATTGGCGGCTTCTTCGGCTTGCGTCCATGCCAGCGGTTTGGCGATACCGTCATCAAGGGCGGCATAGAGCAGAGCGAGATCAGCCAGTTTTATGCCTGCGCCGCCGAGCGCCAGTGCCAGACCGGCATCGCGCAGACCGGCCTTGGGGCGTTTGAGGTCAACACCGACCGAGGCGAGACGGCCTTCGAAGCCGCCGACGCCGATACGGTTGAGCACGGTGACGGCGGGGATGTTCAGCGAATGGGTCAGGGCCTCGCGGGCGGAGACTTCACCATGAAAGGCGCGGTCGAAGTTTTCCGGCTGATAGTCGCCAAAGCGGGTGGGGGCGTCGATCAGGCGGGTGTCGGGCGCGATAATGCCGTCCTCAAAGCCCATGCCGTAGATAAAGGGTTTGAGGGCCGAACCGGGGGAGCGGGTGGCCTCCGTCATGTCGATCCAGCCACCGGCGCGGTCAAGGCCCGATGAGCCGACACTGGCGCGCACGGCACGCGATTTCAGGTCGATGACCATGATGGCGACGGAGCTGTCGGGGCCCTGTTCTATGGCGGTGCGGCGCGCGAGGGCTTCGAGGCGGGTCTGGAGGGGGGCGTCGATGGTGGTGACGACGGTGGGTTGAAGCGTGTTTATGCGGGCGGCCTCAGAGGCCAGACGACCGGCGGCATGCCAGGCATGGGCGTTGAAGATCAGGCGGCCTGAGGCGACCGGTTCTTCGCGGGCTTCGATAAGCTGAACCTGAGAGATGATGTTTCGGTCGGCAAGGCGTTGCAGCACCAGATTGCGGGCGTTTAAGGCGCGTTCGGGGTGGCGGTCTGGGCGGCGGGCTTCGGGGGCCTGAGGCAGGGCGATGAGCAGGGCCTGCTGACCGAGGGTCAGGTTTTGGGGTTCCTGTCCGAAATAGGACAGGGACGCGGCGCGAACGCCTTCGAGGTTGCCGCCATAGGGGGCGAGGGTCAGGTAGATCGACAGGATGTCACGTTTGGAATAGCGCATCTCAAGCTGGAAGGCGCGAAAGATCTCGGTGATCTTGGCGATATAGGTGCGCGGTTTCGGCTCAAGCAGACGGGCGGTCTGCATGGTGATGGTCGAGCCGCCCGAGACGATATTGCCTGAGCGCAGGTTGGAACCAAAGGCGCGGACGATGGCGATGGGGTCGACGCCAAGGTGGAGATAGAAGCGCTCGTCTTCGGTCTTCAGCAGGTGTTTGAGGAACTGCGGGTCGGTGCGCGCGAGGTCGGCGCGGATACGCCATGTGCCGCCTGCGACGGGTAAGGCTCTGAGCCATGCGCCGTTGCGGTCAAGGGCAACGGCGGAGGCCTCACGGGCGCGGGACATGTCCGGCGGCAGGATAAGATCGGCCAGACAGACGGCCACCTGAAACGCCACAAGGGCGATCAGGGGCTTGATCAGTCTGGCGGGTAAATGCTCACGCCATGACATAGGGTGTGCCTGTTAAAGATGCCCCCCTCCGCCCTTTCGGGCGGTGTCCCCCCGACAAGTCGGGGGGATATGAAGAAGGGGATAGAGGCAAAGACACGGTTATTGCCGCAGGGCGATGGTGACGCGGCTGCCGGAGGTGCGGGCAAACAGGTCGGTACGGTACATGTCTTTCGCCTCGGCGCCGGGCAGGTAATAGTCCCCTGCCGTAACCGCGCGGGCGACATAGGCGACGCGGAAGCTGTCGCTTGAGGTCGCATCGAAGGCCGCGACATAGCGGTCATCGCGGGCTTCCTGCGCGTCGGTGCGGGTTAAGGTGCCGGCAAAGCTGAACGGCCCAGAGCGGGTGTCTTCGGGGGTCAGGGTCAGCTCGATCTCGAAACCGGCGGGCAGGGCGTCATCAATGACGATGGGCCTGCGACCGGCATAGGCCGAACGTCCGCTGATGACGACCATGACTTTCTGGCCCTGAACGATCTGTGACGGATCTAGGCGTTGGCCGGACAGGGCGTAGTAGGTTTTGTCGAGCGTCAAGCCATTGGCTACGGCGGCAGGTGCATTGACCGGTACGCCGGTGACGGTGACCGTGCGCCAGACAGGGCCTGAACCTTCGTTTTTCAGTCTGGCTTCGCTGAGTTTGCCGACATTGAAGCGTTGCAGGCTCGATTTGCCGTCAACGGCAATCACGCCTTCGCCTTTGATGTTCAGCGGGCCTGAGGCCTTAAGGAGGGCGGCGGAGGCGCGGAGGATTTGCGCCTGTTCCTGCGTGTTGAGCGCGTCAGGCGATTTGATCTCACGCTCAAGGCGGGCAATCAGCGGCTTGACGGCTTCGGCTTCGCCCACTTCGTACCCAAGGGCGATGATGGCGGCAATGTCACGCAGGGGTGACTGATACCAGTCATTATTGGCCTTATAGCCAACCGCAGACACCGCCTGACGGAAGGCCGAGCGGGCGCGGGCCTTATCGCCCATCAGGGCCAGACCGGCGCCTATCTGGGCGCGGGCCAGAGGTGATTTTTCCGATTTGAACTGTACGTCATGATACCAGCGCAAACGCGCCAGATCACCGGAACCGCCCTTGGCCAGCACATAGAGCGCATAGGCCGAACCGCGTGAGCGCAGTTCCTCGGTCGCGGCCTTGGCGGCGGGGGCCGTCCACCACGGGCCTTCGTTAATGCGGTTGCGATAGGAGACGCTGGAATAGCCGTCCGGACGGGCGACGTCACGCAGGCCGTTCAGGGCTTTTTCGAGGGCATCGGCGGGGACATAGACGCCCTGCTTTTTGGCCTCAAGCAGGAAGTCAACCGCATAGGCCCCAAGCCAGCCTTCGGCCTGACCGTCACCGGCGCGCCATAGTCCGAAAGCGCCATCTGCGGCCTGACGGTCGAGTATCTTATTGACCGCCAGTTTGAGGATAGTGTTCGCCTGTGTCTGATTGCCGCCGAGCGACGGGCTGACATAGAGGCGCGGATAGGCCGCCGAAATGATCTGTTCGGTGCAGCCGTAAGGATAGCGGTTGAGCGCGGCGGCCAGGGGGGCCGGATCAATGCCGCGGAACGGGGAATATGAGACCTGAAGGGTGGCGGAACCCGGTTGCAGGCCGCTGAGGAGCGAGGCGGGTGGCGTCCATGTCTGGTTCACCGCCTGCTGTTCAGTGATGACGCGGGTTTCCGCGCCCCAGCCCATGCGGGTCTGGATGTTATAGTCTTCGGTGAAGTTGTAGCCCTGACCGGTCAGGCCGAGGTTGAGGG
>JBCEBX010000348.1:0-2593 GCA_039206455.1 Asticcacaulis sp. | reverse complement strand
CGAAGCTGGCGTAGCCACGGCTGATCGACTTCAGGCGATCATAGAAATCGAACACCACTTCGTTGAGCGGCAGTTCGTACGTCACCTGCGCACGACCGCCGACATAGGTCAGATCCTTCTGAATGCCGCGACGATCCTGACAGAGTTTAATCACCGCCCCGAGATAATCGTCCGGCGTAAAGATGGTCGCCTTGATCCACGGTTCTTCGATGTGGTCGATCTTGACGACATCCGGCATATCCGCCGGATTGTGCAGGTCAATGACATCGCCGTTGTTCATATAGATCTTATAGACCACCGAAGGGGCGGTCGCGATCAGATCGAGATTGAACTCACGCGACAAGCGTTCCTGAATAATCTCAAGGTGCAACAGCCCGAGGAATCCGCAGCGGAACCCGAACCCGAGCGCGGCTGATGTCTCCATCTCAAACGAGAAGCTGGCGTCATTGAGGCGCAACCGCCCCATGGCCGCGCGCAAATCCTCGAAATCGGCTGCATCGACGGGGAAGATGCCGCAGAAAACCACCGGCTGCACTTCCTTGAAGCCCGTCATGGCGGTGGCGGTCGGCTTGCGCTCATCGGTAATGGTGTCACCGACAGCCGCGTCAGACACTTCCTTGATCTGAGCGGTGAAGAACCCGACCTCACCGGGGCCAAGCGCCTCAACATCGGTTGCCTTGGGCTGAAAGACACCGAGCTTGTCGATCTTGTAGGTCGCACCGGCGTTCATCAGCTTGACCTGCTGGCCGGGCTTCATGAAGCCGTCAAACACACGCACCAGAACCACAACCCCCAGATAAGGGTCATACCAGGCATCAACCAGCAGCGCTTTCAGCGGTGCCGCCGGATCGCCTTTTGGCGCAGGCAGACGGGTGACAACAGCCTCAAGCACATCCTCGATGCCGATGCCGGACTTGGCCGACGCCAGAACCGCGTCAGAGGCATCAATGCCGATTACATCCTCGATCTGGGCGCGCACGCGCTCAGGCTCGGCGGCGGGCAGATCGACCTTGTTAAGAACCGGCACGATCTCATGGTTATTATCAATCGCCTGATAAACATTGGCCAGGGTCTGGGCCTCAACGCCTTGCGAGGCATCGACCACCAGAATCGACCCCTCACAGGCCGCCAGAGAGCGTGACACCTCATAGGCAAAGTCCACGTGACCCGGCGTATCCATCAGGTTGAGGATATAGGTCTGGCCATCCTTCGCCTTATAGCTCAGACGCACGGTCTGGGCCTTGATGGTGATGCCGCGTTCGCGCTCGATATCCATATTATCGAGGACCTGCTCTTTCATCTCACGTGCGGTGAGGCCGCCAGTGAACTGAATCAGGCGGTCGGACAGGGTCGATTTCCCGTGGTCGATGTGGGCGACGATGGAGAAATTACGGATATTGGATAAATCAGTGCTCATGCCTCGGGCGATAGCATGAAGCGCACAATGGGGGAAGGGGGCTTAACCCGATGATTTCAGTCTTTGCGGCGCACTGAGAAGCGCCTGCGCTACCCCCAGAATACGCTGGGGCGTATCCAGTTCCAGCGTGGCGATCTGATCCATGCGTCGCCCAAGCCGTTGCAATGCCGCCGCCGGGCGATGACCGAACTGCGCGATGCGCCGGCTACGCCATTGCGACAGGGCCTTGTCGCGCTGTCCCTGAGGCGTTGGCCCAAAGACGCGGCCATTATAAACCTTACGGATCTGGTTGCAGTAGATTCCTTTATATTCCGGCGCGCCGGTTGCCATATCATAGACGCGGATACCCGCTTCGGTCATTGCCTCACGCGCATGCGTCAGGAACAAAAGGCCCGGCGAATAATCCCTTAAGGCCGGATCATAGGTCGATATCCACGAATGCAGATAATCGCCCAACCGCACCCCGAACTTGCAGGCCACCAGACGCTCACCGGCATAGAGGCTGGTCATATGACCCTGCAACGGACTTTCCGGCGGCAAGGCAAACAGGTCGTGCATCAGCGCCTGAATCCATTTGGGTGCCAGAAAATCGGAGATGCCGGTCTGGTGGGTTTGCGCCCGCTTCCAGGTCAGCATCCGCTCAAACGTCGCCGCCTCACGGTCACCCACCCGAAACTGTAACGGGCCATGATCGCTGATCAGCTTCTGTTCGCGACGGCGCATATTTTTCTGGCGCTTGGGCGAGACGACAGTATCGGGCTGGCTGAAATCAAAACCAAAGGCCGTGTCTTCCGCCCCGTTCATATCGGAAAACAGATTATATGGATCAATCAGGCCGATGACCTGCAATTGACGAATGCCTGCCGTTTTAAGCGCCTCTTCGATGGAAAAGCCAGCCTCAGGGCCGGTAATCAGGGCCGTATAATCCGAAAAGGGCGCACCAATCGGGCGCGCCAGCCCATTCGGGCGACGATGATGCGCCAGAAACCCTACCGCCTCACCATTACGCCGGAAAACAGCGACATGGGCATCATCACGCACACGGGCGACCGCATGGAAAAAGTCAGGCGACAAAAGCGGCGACCTGAAGGCCGGGTTCGACACCGTCCTCACGCGCGCGAGATTTTCGTCTGTGGCCCTCCGAGCAGCAGACCGGGCACGAGCGCAGGGCCGCAG
>JBCEBX010000347.1:7619-10404 GCA_039206455.1 Asticcacaulis sp. | reverse complement strand
GGCTATATCTATTCGCTTCAGGCAGGGGACACCCTGTTTGGCGTGTCGCGCCGGTTCGGCGTTCCTATCCGTAATATCTATCAGTTGAACGGTCTGTCGGCTGATTCTGTAACCCGTCCGGGGCAGAAAATCCTGCTGCCGGCTACGGCTGTCGATAAGGGCGTTGAAGAGCGGGCCACGGGCAAGGCGCTGGTTAAGGTTCAAAAGGCCGCTGCCACTACGCCCGCTGCTAAACCGGCAACGCCTGCCGCTCAGCCCAAGCCCGTTGTAGCCCCCACGGCTCCGGCAACGACTACCACTACGACGACCACGACCACAGTGACACCGCCCGCGCCGCCAAAACCTGTGGTTACACCAGCACCAGCCCCCAAACCCGCTGTCTCCGGCACCTTCCCCAATCAGGCCGAGATCGTCAGACTGGGTAAGGGGCGGTTCATCTGGCCCTATAAGGGGCAGATTCTGGTGCCCTTCGGTCAGTTGGCCACCAATGTGCGCAATGACGGCATCAATATCGGCGGGCCGGAAGGCGCACCGGTTGTGTCGACCGCAGCCGGATCGGTCATCTATGTCGGTGACCAGATGAAGGAACTCGGCAATACCATCTACATCAAGCATGATGACGGCTTCTACAGCGGCTATCTGCATATGGCGTCCATTAAGGTAAAAACCGGCCAGAAAGTGGCGCAGGGCGAAACCATTGGCACGCTCGGGCGCACCGGCGCTGTGGATAAGCCGCAGCTGCATTTCGAGATCCGCTATACGCCGTCCACAGATATTGCCAAACCGATCGATCCGTCGCTGGTTCTGCCCTGATAAGGAATCCGTAAGCCCATTGACGTTTTTTATGTTGCGCCTATCTAAGGCCAGCTATATCAACGCAAGCAGCTTATAACAGGTATCAGGAGAATCCCGCCTTGGATCCGAACAACCCTATCGTCAGTATTCTGCCTTTCGTTGCGATTTTCGCACTGATGTACTTCCTTATTATCCGCCCGCAGCAAAAGCGCGCCAAGGAGCATCAGGCCAAGATCGCCGGTCTGAAGCGCAATGACACAGTGGTGTTGTCGAGCGGCATCATCGGGAAGATCACCCGCGTTGAAGACGCCGAGGTCATGGTCGAAATCGCTTCGGGCGTGAATGTGCGTGTCGTTAAGGGGCTGGTCTCCGAAGTGCGCGCCAAGGGTGAACCGGCTGCGGCGAATTCCACGCCGACCGTTTCTTAATCTGAACCGCTACCGCTATGTGGGTCTGCCCGAAAGGGCAGACCTTGTTTTATGTTCATCCGTGACGTGCTTCACGTCCGGTCAAGCCTTTAAGGGCACACGCTGATGATGGAACTTTCCCGCTGGAAAATTATTATGGTGGCTTTTGTCACCCTGGCCGGCATCTATTTGTCGCTGCCAAATTTCCTGCCCCAAAACGTCAGGGATAACCTTAAGGGCTTTGTGGCACCGAACACGCTTAATCTCGGGCTTGACCTGCAGGGCGGTTCCGAACTGCTGCTTGAGGTTGATACCGATGCGCTGGCACGGGAAAAGACCCAGAACCTGACCGAAGATGTCCGCGCCCGTCTGCGGGATAACCGGATTGCCTTTTCTGGCCCGAGCATAAGCGGTGACACGGTTTCGGTCCGCATCTCCGATGCCGCTCAGGTCGATGCTGCCCAAAAGGCGCTGGCCAATCTGTCCATGCCCTTGCCGCAGAACCAGTCTGTGCGTGACGTCAATATTACCAAAGGCCCTGACCAGACCCTGCGCCTGACCTTTACCCGCGAAGGCCGCAACTTCGAAGCGGCGGCGGCGGTTGACGCCTCTATTCTGGTGGTGCGTAAACGTATCGATAATCTGGGGACCAAAGAGCCGACCATCATGCGTCAGGGCACGAATCGTATCGTGGTTCAGGCCCCCGGCGAAAGCGACCCCGAACAGCTTAAGCGCGTGATCGGCACGACTGCCAAGCTGACCTTCCAGATGGTCGATGTCACTGTAACGCCTGCTGACATTGAGGCGCGTCGTATCCCGCCCGGTACGGAACTTCTGCCGAGCATGGACCCGAACCTCTCGTCTGTGGTCGCCGTTAAAAAACGTATTATTGTATCGGGTGATGACCTGACCAATGCCTCGGTTTCAACAGACGAATTCCAGAAACCGGCCATCTCCTTCAGCTTCAACTCTCAGGGCGCGCGCAAGTTTGGCGACGCGACCGCCGCCAATATCGGCAAGCCCTTCGCCATTATCCTTGATGGTCAGGTGGTATCCGCCCCGAATATCCGCACCGCTATTACCGGTGGTCAGGGTCAGATTACGGGTAACTTCACCTATCAGGAAGCGTCCGAACTGGTGAATGTCCTCAAGGCCGGTGCACTTCCTGCGCCGCTGAATGTCGAACAACAACGTACCGTCGGGGCCGAACTGGGGGCCGATTCGGTGGCCAAGGGCCAGATTTCGACGGTCGTGGCCTTCCTGTCCGTGCTGGTATTCATGGTACTGGCCTATGGCTTCCTGTTCGGTGGCATTTCGATTGTCGCTATTCTCGTCAACCTGATCCTGCTGATTGCGGCCATGTCGCTGACGCAGGCAACCCTGACCTTGCCGGGTATTGCCGGTCTTATCCTGACGCTGGCCATGGCGGTTGACGCCAATGTTCTGATCTATGAACGGGTGCGGGACGAAATTCGCTCAGGTCGAAATGTCATCGGCTCTCTGGATGCGGGCTTCAACCGCGCTATGGAAACCATCATCGATGCCAACCTGACAACGCTCGGTGCCGCGATCATCATGTTCTT
>JBCEBX010000347.1:0-7609 GCA_039206455.1 Asticcacaulis sp. | reverse complement strand
CGCCTGGACATTGTCCATCGGGGTTCTGACCTCGGTTTTCACCGCCGTCTTTATCACGCAGATTCTGCTGGCCTGGTGGTATCGCGTCAAGCGTCCGAAAACCGTTCCGGTTGAACATCCGACCGAGAAAAAATCATGGCCGCTTATCCGCCTTATGCCGCAAAAGACGAACTTCCAGTTCGTTAAATATGCCAAGGCCGCCGGTGCGGTTTCCGCATTGCTTTGTGTCGCTTCGGTCTTCTTTACGGTCTATCCCTTTACCCCGCCTTGCGGTGGTCTGAACTGTGGCGTCGATTTCAAGGGCGGTACTGTGCTTGAAATGCGCACCAGCACAGGCCAGATCGATCTGGGGCAGGTTCGCTCCACCCTCGAAGCGCTTGATCTGCACGACATTCAGGTTCAGGCCGTGGGTAGCGCCGGTAACGAAGCCTCGATCCGCTTCGGAACCCCCGAAGGCAATCCGGCGGCAGCCGTTGACAATATCAAGTCCCATGTCGCCGAACAGATTTCGGGCGCTGAATTTACCCGCACCGAAGTGGTGGGACCAAAAGTATCGGGCGAACTGATGACCGGCGGGGTTCTGGCTCTGGCCTGCGCTATCTTGCTGATGATGGTCTATATCTGGTTCCGCTTTGAATGGCAGTTCGGTGTGGCCACGGCCATTGGCCTGTTGCACGACGTGTTGTTGACCTTTGGTCTGTTTGCTCTGTTCAATCTTGAATTTACGCTGACGGCGGTGGCCGCGATCCTGACGATTATCGGTTACTCGATGAACGACACCATCGTTGTGTTCGACCGCGTGCGCGAAAACCTGCGTAAGTATAAAAAGATGCCGCTGCGCGATATTGTCGATCTGTCGCTTAACGAGACCCTGTCGCGTACCATCATGACCGGTATCACGACCGTGGGTGCGCTTCTGGGGTTGGCCGTACTGGGGGGCGATGTCCTGTTCGTCTTCGCTGTGGCGCTGATCTTCGGTGTGATCGTCGGTACCTATTCGTCGATCTATGTCGCGGCACCGATCATCCTGCTGTGGGGTGTCAATCGTAACCCCGGTCAGGTTGAGGTGGTCGATCTCGGGGGGCATAAGCCCAAAAACGTCCCGCGTCCCTGATGTCCTCTCCTGTGGACACAGACAGTGAAACCGAGCCGCGTGATGATATCCTGCGCCTGAGCTATGCCTTCATCGATGATGAGGCGAAGCGGGCGCAGGCTCTGGCGGTGGCGGCCTTCCTTGAGCTGCTGCGAGAGGTACCGCAAAAGGTATCGGAGCCCCTTCTGGGCGATATCCGCTATACCTGGTGGTATGAGGCGATTAACGAAATCGCCGAAGGTCGCAAGGTGCGCTATCACCCCTTAAGTGCGGCACTTGAGACCCTGATCCGGCAGCATGGCCTTGAGGCTGAGGTGTTCCGCGAAGCGATTGATGCCTATCGCCTGCTGCTCGAAGAAGGGCGTATGAGCCTGAAGCAGGCGCTTGAACTGGTCGATGCCGCCGATGTGGCGCTGATCCGGCAGGCGGCCAGGCAGATATCACCTGACACGGATACGACGGCCCTGAGCGCACCTGTGCGCTTTTATGCGCTGGCCCTGATGCGGGCTCAGGGTTTGCTGAATGCGGATGAAGCTGGCGACACCGAATACAGACACCTGTACCGCGAAGCCCGTCAGGCCCTTAAAACCCTGCCGTCTAAACTTCTGCCTCTGGCCCTTCCGGCAGCCCTGGCTACCGACCGCTGGACAGGCCATCGACGCGGGCCGCTGGGGCAGCGCTTCAAGCTATTCTGGGTATTCCTGACAGGCCGGATTTAGGCAGGGCAGTGTCACGGACCATCTACCCGTTTGAGCCGAGCCAGATGGCCTTTTCATTATGGAAGAGAACACACACCTCTGGTGTGACGGGTGCAGGGCCTGAGGCCCTGCTAAAAGCCAAACCGTGACTTTTTCTGTACGGGTGTAGCGGCAACGGGTTTCGGCCCGTAGGCCTTCCAGCCCTTGGCGACCATTGCCTCAAAGCCCTTGCATTGCGGTATGACCATCACCACACCGGTCTTTGGCTTGGCAAAGGGGGCAGGGATGCGCTTGTCAGGCTCGGACGGATTGACGAATACCCAGTCGGACGGCAGACCATAGCCCCGTTCACCGCCATTGCGTACCGCCTGATAGGCGATCTGGGCCTCGACCTCGCTGACATTCCATTTGCGCATGGCGCGATAGAAGATATCGTCGGCTTCCTTACGCTTGTCCGGCTCACCTATGGCATAGAGCCAGTCATGGATAATAGCGGCACGTATGGTTGGACCATCTGAACTGACGGCGAACTGGGCAAACCACGGCACAGAGGCAAAATCAGTGCGGAACCATTTGGGCACCACGACGACCTTTCCGGTTGCCTTATCGCAATAAGGGAACTCATCGTTCAGCGTATAAAGCCTGCGGCCGTTCTTATTGACATCGAACAACAAAACCGGTTGCGGCGAGAGGGATGAAGGGATAACCACCGGCACAACCGGTGTCGGCGCAGGCGTGGTCGCGCAACTCCCCAACAGGGTGGCAGCAGCAAGCGTTAAGGCGGTAAGAGAACGGATCATGGCTCGGTCTGGTTTGAGGGTGTGGGGTCGCTTATAACCGCATTTCGGCATTTATGTGATGGGGATACCGATATCGGCACGTAATCCGCCTTGCGGGCTTTGATCAAGCCGTAACTCACCGCCATGACCGCGTACCGTGTCACGCGCAATCGCCAGCCCCAGACCCACACCCTTTTTGTTCTGATTGCGCGAATCATCAAGGCGCGAAAACGGCGTCATGGCGTCTTCACGCTTTTCAGGGGCGATTCCGGGGCCGTCATCATCGACATAGATATGCAGGGACTGCTTACCATTGGACTTATGCTCTATGGCGACCGAAACCTGTACGTTTTTGGCATAATGGAACCCGTTTAACACCAGATTCGACAGGGCGCGTGACAGGGCCATCTCCCGCAGGGGAAGGGTTACGTCCTCAGGCAGGGGGATAAATTCCGGCTGGTGTCCGGCGCGCTTCGCCCCGTCGATGACCGACTGAATTAACTGATTAACGAAAACAGGTTGCGGGCTTTCCTGCATCTCACCACGAGCAAAGGCCAGATACTCGTCGATCATATAGGCCATTTCCGACACGTCCTGTTTCATGCGGGTCGTGGCCTCATCCTGCGGGGCCATGGCCAGTTCCAGCTTGAGGCGGGTCAGGGGGGTTCTCAGGTCGTGACTGACCGACGCCAGAAGCGTAGTGCGTTGATCTATATGGCGTTGAATGCGCTCTT
This sequence comes from Asticcacaulis sp., assembly GCA_039206455.1. GTDB lineage: Bacteria > Pseudomonadota > Alphaproteobacteria > Caulobacterales > Caulobacteraceae > Asticcacaulis. The sequence continues at coordinate 4,305 of JBCEBX010000347.1, read as the reverse complement.
TCATCTTGATGAAGTTCTGCGCCGCGGCCCGCACTTCAGAGGCCCCGTAAGGTTTAAAGTCAGGATCATCATCGCCACGCCCGAATTTCTCAGCGGCATTCGACAGGCGTTCAATGGCCCGCACCTGATTACGGATGAACAATATGGCGATGGTCGTCAGCAAAAGCGTCGCGCCGCCCATCCACAAAATAAAGATATGGGCCCGTGTGGCAAAGGCCCGTTCACGCGGGGCAATGATCCGCATGACACCGCCATCAACGGCGACACGAATGTCCACAGCCCCTTGATAACGTGTGGTTTCATACCAGAAGGGATCATCAAGCTGCGCTTCAAGCGCGCTTTTCAAAGACCGGTCAAGCGCTGTCCACGGATTACGACGTCGGCTGTCAGGCAGTGCCCGATCCGGCTGATAAACAATAGATAATTGCATGGACTTTTGCGCCGCGGCGGCGATCTTGGCCATGCTTTCAGGGGTCGGGTCGCCCTTGTAGGCATCGACCGCCCAGCTTATGTCACCGACAAGCCCTTCGGACAGGCGGGCGGTTACGGTTTGCCAGTGCAAATCGAAAAACGCCCAGGTTACCGCAAACTGCATCAGGGTGATCGGCAGGACGATAATCAGCAGCGACCGTCCCCACAAGGTGCGAGGAAATCGGCGCTTAATGGCTTGTTTGAAAAGGCGAAAATACGCGCGCATTGCCGATTAATCTGGCGCCAGCATGTAACCTTTGCCGCGCACAGTCTGAAGGTAACGCGGGTTCTTGGGGTCCTGTTCGATCTTGCGCCGCAGACGCGTGACCTGAACGTCAACGGCCCGACCGGTGGTATCGACGCTATCCTTGGCCAGATCAAGGCGATCCACCGGCACATTGGCACGTTCCGCCAGATATTTCAGCAGTTGCGCCTCCGCTTCGGTCAGGCGCACCAGCGACCCGCTTTTGGTCAGTTCGGCACGCTCCAGATCGAAGCTGAAATTGCCCATATTGATTGACTTGGGCAGGGCAGGCTTAACGCCGGTACGGCGCAAAATTGCCTCGATACGCAGCAGAAGTTCCTGCGGTTCAAAGGGTTTCGAGAGATAATCATCCGCCCCGATGCTCAGGCCCATGATCCGGTCATCGGGCAAACCACGTGCCGTCAGGATGAGGATCGGCACATTAGAATTGGAACGCACCCACTTTGACAGGGAAAACCCGTCTTCACCGGGCATCATCACATCAAGAATCAGCAGGTCAAAATCGAGCAACTGCAACATGCGCCGCGCCGCATCGGCATGGGCCGCCACGGTAACACGGAAGCCCTGACGGCTCAGAAACTCTTTAAGCAGATTGCGGATGCGGTCATCATCATCCACCACCAGAAGGTGGCGGGTAGTGGCGTCATTGCCGGGGGAAGGAGCGCTCACGTCTTGTCCTCAGATTTTGGGGCGGCATAATTTTACATAGACTACAGGTCACGCACATGATTTGTCATCTGTAATTGTCGTGTTTGTGTCATGTGAAAGGATTAATGCTCAGGGCACGGAAAAACAAAGAGGCCTCAGGGGAACTTGGAAATGCTGTCCTATGGTTGGTTAAATGCACAAAGTCTTTTAGGCATTGGCGTGATCATCGCCGTGTGCTGGGCCTTGTCGGAAAGCCGTCGGCAGTTTCCCTGGCGACTGGTGCTCGGTGGTATAGCCGCCCAGATTGTTCTGGTGCTTATTTTCTTTGCCTTTCCGCAATCTAAAGCCTTGCTTGAGGGCATAAACGGGGCGGTCGATGCCCTCAATGCCGCGACCCTTAGTGGCACGCAGTTCATTTTCGGCTATCTGGCGGGCGGGCCGCAGCCCTATGTGGTAGAAAATCAGGGCGCGCTGTTTGTTTTCGCCTTTCAGGTTCTGCCGCTTATACTGGTGATTTCGGCACTGTCGGCCCTGTTGTGGCACTGGAATGTGTTGAAATGGGTTATCCGCGGGTTTGGTTTCGTCTTTGAGAAGACCATGGGGTTGGGTGGTGCTTCGGCGCTGGCGGTGGCCTGTAATCTGTTTTTAGGCATGATCGAAAGCCCGATTGTCATACGCGGTTATCTCGACAAGCTGACGCGCTCTGAGTTGTTTTTGCTGATGACGGTCGGTTTGGCGACGGTCGCCGGATCAACCATGGTCGCCTATGCGCTGATCCTGCGCGACACCTTGCCTAATGCCGCGGGCCATGTGCTGGCAGCCTCGATCATCTCTGCTCCTGCCGGTATCGTCTTGTCGCGCATCATGGTGCCGCAGCAAAAGGACGAAGCGCTGGCTTCCATCGATTATAATTCCACCCTGAAATATGACGGCAGTATCGACGCTATTTCCAAAGGTACGGCAGATGGTCTGATGGTGGTGCTGAATATCTCAGCCATTCTGATCGTGTTTGTGGCGCTGGTCGCGCTACTGAACGGGTTTTTAGGTCTGTTGCCGGATGTAGCCGGTGCGCCCATCACGCTTGAGCGTATCCTGAGCGTCATTTTTGCCCCGCTGGCCTGGCTTATTGGTATTGACTGGCGTGAAGCGCAAACCGCAGGCTATGTCCTCGGGACCAAACTGACCGTCACCGAATTCATGGCCTTTATCACATTGGGTAATATGCCGGTTGAGGCCCTGAGTGAGCGCTCACGCATGATCCTGACCTATGCCATCTGTGGTTTCGCTAATATCGGTTCGGTGGGCATCACCGTGACAGGGCTTGGGATACTGATCCCTGAACGCCGCGAAGAGGTTATGGGCATGGTATGGAAGGCGCTGTTTGCCGGTTTTCTGGCGACCTGTTTGTCGGCCAGTATTGTGGGGGCTATGCCGACAGGACTGTTTTAAGCCCCTGACCGGCTGGAGCGTTTGATGATGCCGGAAAAGGCCATGACCGGCGTGTCATTGGTTGTAATCTGACCGCGCACAAAGATCGTGGATTTGCCTGATCTGACGACCTCGCCGGAAGCGATGATGATATCCCCCAGATTGGCGGGGCTGACGAACTGAGCGTCCAGTTGCATCGTAACCCCGCCTGAGGTCTTATTTTCATCCATGGCGATAATAAACAGGGCCGTATCGGCAAGGGAGAGCAGGCACCCGCCGTGCATGATGCCGCCGCCATTCAAATGGCGCTGCTCAACCTTCAGAGCTACGCGCATTTTGCCATTTTCATCAGGCTGATAATAAAAAGGCCCAATGAGGTTGACATAGTCATCGTGAAACGGCGAAAGGTACCATCCCTTGAAATCGCCGTCTTCGACCTGAATGGGGGCGGGTTGATCGGCCATGGGATACTCCTTAACGCTACAAAGGCCCGAACATGTCGAACCCGGTGGAAGACCTGATTATCGATCTTCTTTCAAATCTGAAAAATAATGAGACTTTGGGCCCCAATCAAGTCGCAAAGGCGATTAATGCCGAATACTGGCGGCGTCAGTTGCCGCAAGTGCGGGCCGCCATTCAGTCGCTCGAGGATGCCGGACGCATCGAGGTGGTGCGTAAGGGCAAGGTGGTGCCGTTCGAAGGCATCAAGGGGATTTATCGCTTCCGTCTGGTTAGCGAGCCTCTAGCGGCATCGGAATCAGACGCTTAGTCTTAAACCTAAAGGTCACTAGGGAGGGCCGCCCATCCGGAAACGGGCAGCCTGTCTTAATCAGCTTGCGGCAGGCTTAGAAAGTTCTTCGCACAGCCAGATATATTCGTCCCATTTCTTGGCATCACTGGCCTTGATGGCCTTAAGCGGTGCCGTATACTCAGTGACCTGAGCATTTACATCGGTCTCGGAAACCTTGGCCAGAGCCATATAGACCTTTTTCATCTGGTCGCGTTTTGTGGCAGCATCAGTCGTGGTAGCGCCGGTTTCAATCTGAACCTGATAAATACTGGCGCACATGATCGAAATGTTTTTGAGCTGTTCTTCGGTGCTTTGTTCCTGCGCCACAGCGGGCACGAAAGCCGAACTTGTCAGAAGTGCTGCCATGCCAGAAACGATGGCTTTTTTAAACGTGGTTTTCATTAATAGGTACCGTTGGTGTGAGTGATGTCCTGTGCCGCTGGTGCCCGTGTTTCAGGCCTGCGTTTCAGGCAGATGATGCCGGTAAAACAACAGGTCGCCTACCCCTGTTCAGGGGGGGTAACGTCTGATTATAGTACGTGCGGTCGGATTATGACGGCAAATTTATATAACGCCTTTGCAAACGCATGGCCTTGGTGTGAAAATGGGCTATGCCTTGACGCTAAGTATGTCATTTGGAAAGGAACAGAGCATGAGTGGTTCAACTGAGACTCCGGTAAAACCTGTCCATGCAGATGGTGCC
>JBCEBX010000346.1:0-2603 GCA_039206455.1 Asticcacaulis sp. | reverse complement strand
CACTGGGCCGGTCATTCCAGATACCCTGAAGATTGGCCGGTTGCGTGCCGGGCCTTGAACAGCAGATCAGCAGATACCGCCCGAACTGGAAATAAAGCATGGCCAGCGCCGGATCATCCTGCGTCTGGGATTTAGCGATACGTTCATTGGTCGGCAGATCGGCAAATTTCGTGCGCCCGAAATCGACACTGACACGATTGAACAAGGTCTGATGCGCCGCAATATGATCCGCCAGCATCTGCCCATATGGCCGCGTCACCGCCGCCTCTATCTGACGCCGCGTAATGGCCGTTGGATCACCGCTGACATCCCTGAAATTCACATAGTTCGTGGCCGCCGCCGCATAGATGAGTACCTCATCCGCCGAACTGACTATGATCTCATCCGTGCCCGTGCTTTGCTGACCACCCCTGGCCACCACGCGCACGCGGTTTTCATAGCGCAAAGCGCCTTCCTGACCAGCATGAGGACTGTTGCGGCCGGACAGGACAATCTCCTGCGGCCCCTCAACCGAAACCTTCGCATTCATCGGGGTTTCAAACCCTAGCTGAAAGCTGATGCGACCCGGCTTATCCGCCGTCAGACGCGTGACCATCACCTGATCAATAGGCGACACAAAGGTCTCACGCTTATAATTCACACCGTCGCGGCGATAGGTCACCGTCGATACGGCGCGCGTCAGATCAAGCTCACGCCGATAGTCGCTGGCGTTGGAGGAAGCCGCGAAAATCAGGCTGATTTCGCCCACGGTCTGATAGGAGACCTGACGGATAGGCGTGCCCATCATCTTGGCCTGCACCAGTTCCTGCGCCTCAAGATATTTCCCGTCAAAAATCAGTTGACGCACTTCGGGTAAGGCCGCCCGCGCATCGGGATTGGCGGGCTGATATGGCGCACCGGCATAGAGCGTGTCTTCACTGATCTGCAACCGCTCACGCGCCACACCGCCATAAACCATGACCCCCAGACGCCCGTTGCCCAGCGGCAGGGCTTCGGTCCATTCTTTGGCAGCGGCCTTGTACCACAGGCTCAGATCACCGGCCTGAGCCGGTGTGCGCGGCAAGATTCCATCGGCCTGAGCTTGCGCCAGTACATGAGCAGGCAGTGCGGTTGCGCCCATCAGGGCTGCCACAAACCCAAGACCAGTTCGGCGTGTAATATCAGGCATAGATAACTCCACAAAAAAAAGCGGGGTCATAGTTCCCTATGACACCCGCCTGAGGTGCCAGCAACTGTGTGATGAGATAGGATCACAACAACGGGGAGCTGGTCTGAGAGACGGCTGTCACAGGGAAGTACGTGACAGCCGAATTGAAAGATATTTCGTGAACCCTGTCACCCGAATTATGGGTAACAGGGTCCAGATCGCCCTAGTACTTGTAGCGCAAGCCGACCTTGAAGTTCCGGCCACTGGCGCTGTAGGTGCTGACCACCGGATTATCATAGGCGTAACGCTCAGAGGCCTGATCCGTAAGGTTCTGGGCTTCAAAGGTGATGGCGATGCGCTTTGTTGGCTGATAGCGCATGGCCATATCTACGTTCACCGTTTCCTTGGAACCGCCCATTTCCCTGATCAGAGGTCCGTCACAGGGCGAGCCATTGGCCTGAAGCCCCGGATCACAGTTACCGGAGGTCAGAGGATAGGTGGTGAAATAGGCATCACGTTGTGACGTCGAGATACGGGCATTGAACTTTTCGGTTTCATAATAGACCGTGAAGTTAATCGCATTGGGCGATGCCCCCAGCCATGGCCCGTCGCCATAGACCGCAGGCTTGGTTGCCGTACCCGGATCAAGGATATAGGTCAGGTTCGATTCAATATGCGTGGCGTTGAACTGAACCCCCAGATTCTTGAAATACCAGGGCAGGAATGTCAGGTCCTGCTGATAGCTGAATTCCCAGCCCTCAAGTGTGCCGCCGGGGGCATCACGATATTGACGCGCCAGTACCGGATAATCCGCATCGACATAGGCACGCTGGGCATCACCGCTGGCGTTCAGGCCAAATTGCGCCTTGAGCGTTTCACGGGACTCCGCATCAAGGAACTCAGACAAGGGCGCTTCATACAGAACCGTCTGCGGATAGGATTCGATGTCCTTCTTGAACACGGCGAAGCTGAGTAGCGCGCCCGGTGCGAAATACCATTCGGCGCTCATATCATAGGCGGTGCCACGGAAAGGCGACAGCTTGGGGTTACCCAGATTGATCGTCCCGCCCGTCGTATTGCCGTTTGACGGAATGCTGACACCGGTAATGGCTGGCGACAGGTTACCGAGCATCGGACGCGACATGACCTTTGAGGCCCCGAAGCGCAGATAGACATCGTCCATCACTTCCCAGGCAAGGTTGAATGACGGCAGGGTGTCGTCGTACTTATTGGCACCATAAATCGGACGACCGTCATTGGTTTCACCCACCGAACTCAGATCGGTTTCGACGTAACGCACGCCGATATTACCGAACATATTGCGGCCCAGCACATCATAGTTGAAGTTCACCTGACCATAGGCGCCTTGCGTTTTTTCCGTCACGCCAAAGGTCGTGGTGCGGTTCCGCTTACGGGTGATGGTGAAATCACCGTATTCGTTGATACAGTTACAGGT
>JBCEBX010000345.1:0-2610 GCA_039206455.1 Asticcacaulis sp. | reverse complement strand
GGAACCTAACCCGAAGTCAGGCACGCGCCCCTGCACTTCGGTGACCGGCTTTAAAAAGCCCTTGCTCATCACCTGAACGGCGCACCCACCCTTCATTTTTTCATCCGTTAGCGCCGCATCTGTCCGGCGTTCGCCTGTCCCTCACGTGAATTTCCATGACCACCAGAACCAAATCCGCAAAACTGCCACGCATCATTATAGGTGACGAGGATTTCAAGGCGCTGCGCCTGCTGGCTGACAATGTCGGCGGGCATCTGGCGGACGCGGCCGAGCAGTTGGTCAACGAACTGGAACGCGCTAAACAGGTGGCGCAGGCCAAGGTGCCCGCCAGTGCCGTGTCCATGGGTGACTACGTGTTCTTTGAGAACGCCGATAACACCAAGCGCCGCATTCAGCTGGTTTTCCCTGATCAGGCCGATATTGCCGAAGGGCGCATTTCAGTACTGACGCCGGTTGGTGCCGCCCTGATCGGCCTGTCGGAAACCCAGTCGATCAGCTTCACGACGCCCAAGGGTGACACCCAGACCGTCACGGTCATCTGGGTCGAAAAGCCTGAAGCCTGAAATCTGGTGCCTGAAAAACAAAAACGCCCGATGGACTGACCATCGGGCGTTTTCTTTTATGCCTTAGATACCTCAACGGCATAGACGTGGATCGGGCCGTGCATGTTCGAACGGAACACCAACCACTTGCCATCCGGTGTAAATTGCACGTTCGGCTCGACGCGGTAATCATGCGCCTTCATATTGACCAGCTTTTGCGCCCTCAGGACACCCGGACGCACCAGTTCGGCGGCATTTGGGGCAGACACCCCAAGGTCCTCGATGATTTCCGGCTGATAGAGGTAGATCCACTTACCGTCTTTCGCGCGGGCGACCATGTCTTCGTCACCGCCATCACCGGCAAAGATACTGCCGTCACGCGAAATCTGGAAGTGCACTGACCACTCGTCACGCTCCATATGATACCAGATACGCTTGTGCGTCTTCAGGTCATAGGAGGCGAGCCAGAAATCTTCGCCGCGCGGCGTTTGCAGATCATAGAGTATTTGCTGGCCGTCAAACGAGAAGAACTCATGACCGGCAATTTCCATGTTCATCATGCGCTTATGGACATTTTCCTTGCCCGTGCCGTCGGTGCGTATCGTCCACACACGATCAACCCCGTGCCAGGGGCCTTCGTGGCAGTACATGATGCGGTGCGGGTCAACCGGACAGAACTGAACGTGATTGAGCCAGTCGGTTGAGGCCGTAACCACCTTGCGCTCACCGGTCTCGATATTGAGCGTGAAGATTTCCATCGGAATCTGCGCCGCCAGACGCTCGGCCAGACGCACCTCCTTGGCCGCCTGAAAGCTTAGGGGCTTGCCGTCAGGGCCTATGGCATTATAGCCGCCGTCGGTATTGGCAATCTTAGGCCCCGGCTGAAGCTGATATTCACGTTCGGCCCATTGCCCGACCAGAAGCGTATCGTCAGCATTGATCGAGGTAATGTAACCCTTAACGTTTTTGGCAATGGTGCGGATCTTACCCGTATCCATATTGATGGCCACATATTCCATGCCACCAGCGCCCTTGTCGTCGGCGGTACGGGCAACAGCGCCGGTTTTACGCGCATAGCAGATATTTTTGGTGCGCGAGACCATGATCGAGGTGTAGCCCTGCGGGGCCAGCGGGCTGATGCGGCGGGTCGCCCACTCGATCTTCTTGATACCGGTCGGCGTATCGAACACCATCCATTTGCCATCGGCGGTGAAGGCACTGTCGTGGAAATAAAGCGAACGGGAATTATCTTCTTCCGACAGGCGGATAATGCGGTGGCCCGTATCGGCATCGACCCATTCACGGGGAATAGGGCCTGAGGCAGTTGAACCTGCTGCCGTCTGGCCCGTTGTCTGACCCGTTGTCTGGGCCATGGCGCCCGCCGGTACAACCAAAGCCGCCGCCGTCGCCCCCAGCAAAAATTCACGTTTATTCATTGTGCGCTTCCTGTGATTATGGTGCGGGCGAACCATAGCTGATCCGGCCCGACACTCAATCATCATCACGCAGATTTGCGCAAAATCCGTCGCACTTCGAGGTCACTATATTCCGCAACCAGCGGGGCCATCTGGCGGAAGCCGATACTGCCTTCGGTGGGCCAGCGCCGCGCCGCATCACCGACCCAGTTGACGACCGGCAGGTCATTGATCAGGAAGTTGACCTCATTGCCCAGTTTGCGCAGCTTGATGCGATAGGGCGGGGTCGCGTCCTCAACATCGGGCAAAGGATCAGGCCCCTGCGCCAGAAGCTCAAACCCCGGTGCGGAACGCAGGTTCGACAGGTGGAAGGCCCGCTCTTCGGGCCAGCGACGGCGGAAATAGGCGATCTGAAGCGCGCGCACATCGCTTTGGGTATATTGATCATAGATACCGGCCCGCGGTTTCAGCGCCGGTGACAATATATGCTCACCATTGACCCCGCCTGCGGCAAAGAACAGGATACACAGGCCCGGCTCTGCGATGGGATAAAAATTCCAGCTTATTTCGACATTGTCCGGAAAGACCTCAGCACACCAGAATACGAAGTTCGACGCCTGCCCTTCGGCGGCATCACGCAAGGCACTCAGACG
>JBCEBX010000344.1:0-10583 GCA_039206455.1 Asticcacaulis sp. | reverse complement strand
ACGCTGGCGCGGCAACTGGCGCTTTATGTCGTGCTCTATTCGCCGGTGCAGATGGCGGCGGATAGGATGGAGAATCTGGCGCGGTATCCTGAGCCGTTGAAATTCATCGCCGAAGTGCCTGCCGATTGGGCTGAAACCAGGGTGGTGAACGGCGAGATCGGGGATTATGTCACGATTGCGCGTAAGGACCGGCATAGCGACGACTGGTATATCGGGGCGGCGACCGATGAGGATGCCCGCACGCTTGAGGTGGTGCTCGATTTCCTAGAGGACGGTACGTCTTATGAGGCGCAGATTTACCGCGATGCTGACGACACGCACTATGTCGGGGAGACGCGGCATAACTATGTGCAGGAAACGAAGCGGGTCAGAAAGGGTGACCGGCTGATGCTGAAACTGGCGGCAGGCGGCGGGCAGGTCATCCGGTTTGCGCCGCATTCGGTGGGATAACGCCGGTTTATATCGGGTTCGGCTTGGCAATTCAGCGGTAAGGCGCTAAACACGCAAAAAGTGAATGAACGTTCACTCCTATTCGTGAGGCTTGCCATGTTAAAAATTGCCCTGTCAGGTATTGCCCTGACGTCTGTCATTAGTCTCGTGTCGCCGACTATGGTTCTGGCGCAGGCGCAGCCGTTCAAGGCGGTGGAACAGCCGCGCACATGGACGGTGGATATTGGCGGTGGCATGGTGCATGGCTTCAGTCCATCGGGCAAAGACCCCAACAAGACGCGCTTCACGCCGTGGGCCAGCGCCAGCTGGAAGGGTCGGGTCTATGCCAATGGCCTTGACGGGCTGGGGGTTAATACGGTCAAGCGTGACGACTTCAATGCCGGTTTTCAGTTGCGGCCGCGCTATTCAGGACAGTCTGACCTTGAGGGGCTTGATCTGCCCGGTCGCGGGGTTGATCTGGCGACCTATGCCTATAAGCGTATTGGCGAAAACACTGTGATCGGCGGGCGTATCGCCAGCGACATCAGCGACGAGAGCCGCGGCATGGACATTTTCCTGTCGGTGGCGCGTCAGGACATAACGCGTGTGGGTCTGCTGCAAAGCATGGTCTATGTGCGCGGCGGCGATAAAAATACAAATCAGGCCTTTTACGGTGTCGATGCCCGCGAAGCAGCGGCGACAGGGCTTGAGCGATATGAACTGGGGGGCGGCCTTCAGAGCACGGGTCTTGTGCTGATGATGATGACGCCGATCGGTGACAAATATGGTGTCGGCACCTTTGTGAATGCCGAGCGGGCCCTTGGGGATGTGGCTAACAGCCCGCTGATTGAGCGCCGCAAGCATGGCGAAATGGCCTATCGCGGCGGTATCGTCGTCGTCCGGCGTTTCCATAGTCAGTAACAGAGTGATGTCTCCGAAAATTGATTTGACGTTTACGTTTACGTCAAGCATGCTGTGGATATGTCTTCCCAAATGCCGCATTATCCGACACCCTGGGCGCGTCATGCCGATCTGATCGTGCATGGCGTGGGTCTGGTGTTTGCCCTGTTCGGCGGTGGTGTGGCGCTGGGGCTGGCGGTCAGTCATGGCCTGATGGGTATGGTGGCGGCGGTGACGGTCTATGTGCTGGGCATTATCGCCATGCTGGCCTTTTCGACGGCCTATAATTTTGCGCGCCCTGACTGGCAGCCGTTTTTACGCCGTCTGGATCATGCGGGTATTTTCCTTATGATCGCCGCCAGCTATACGCCCTTTACCACTCAGGTCTTAAGTGGCGGCTGGGCCATAGGCATGAGCCTGGCCGTGTGGTCGCTGGCGGGGATTGGCATAGCGGGCAAGCTTTTTCTGCCCGGTATCGGCAAGGGGTTCTGGGTCGCGCTTTATCTGATACTCGGCTGGCTGATTGTCATTGCCATCGTCCCTATGGTGCGCGAAGTGCCGCTGGCGGCGACGATATTGCTGGTTATCGGCGGGGTGATCTATTCGGTCGGCACCCTCTTTTATATGATGAAGCGTCTTAAGTTCCGTCGCGCTATCTGGCATGGTCATGTGGTCGCTGGGGCCGCCCTGCATTATTCGGCGGTTCTGGTCGGCGTGGTGCTGGCGGGCCATAGTTGAGCCTTTACTTTTAACGCGCCATTGCGTATCGCGCAGGCATGAGCCAGTCCCCCGCTATCGAAGCCCCCCGCCGTCGCACCTTTGCCATTATCGCCCACCCCGATGCCGGTAAGACGACCCTGACCGAGCATATATTGCTGGCCGGTGGGGCAATCCGTGCCGCCGGTGCGGTGCGGGCACGTGGTGAGAACCGGCGCGCGCGTTCGGACTGGATGAAGATCGAAAAAGAGCGCGGCATTTCGGTGACGGCATCGGTCATGACCTTTGAGCATGACGACAAGATGTTCAATCTTCTGGATACGCCGGGCCACGAAGATTTTTCCGAAGACACTTATCGTACTCTGACGGCGGCGGATTGCGCGATCATGGTGCTTGATGCCGCCAAGGGGATCGAGCCGCAGACGCTCAAGCTGTTTGAGGTCTGTCGTTTGCGTGACATTCCGATCATTACCTTTATCAACAAGCTTGATCGTGAAGCGCAGGACCCTATGGCGCTTCTGGATGAAATCGCCTCGCGGCTTCAGCTTGATCCGGCTCCGATCTGGTGGCCGGCGGGCAGTGGTAATCACCTGCGCGGTGTGGTTGAGGTGGGGACTGGCCGTTTCCAGCCCTACGCCCGCAAAGCCGCAGGGGCGGATGTCGATCCGGATCACCCGGCGCCCTTGCCTCTGTCTGAGGCGGGGGCCTATTTCAGTGGCAACGAGTTTGCCGAAACGGTTGAGGCGCTTGAGCTGGTTGAGGCCGGTTATCCGGTGTTTGACCGTCAGTCCTTCCTTGAGGGGCACATGACGCCGGTGCTGTGGGGATCGGCGCTGCGTCACTTTGGTATCGAAGACCTGTTGCGTGCCATTGGCGAATGGGCACCGGCCCCGAAGGTCATGAAGGCGCGTAAAGAGTCTCCGCCGGAAACCCGTAACGCGCCGGAGTCTCAGGATATTGAGGTTGACCCGCGTCAGGACGAAGTCACAGGCTTTGTGTTCAAGGTTCAGGCCAATATGGACCCGAACCACCGCGACCGTATTGCCATGTTCCGTATGGCCTCAGGCGGTTTCAAACGCGGCATGAAGCTTAAGGTGCAGAACACAGGCAAGCAATTGTCGGTCAATGCGCCGATCATGTTCTTTGCGTCGGATCGGGAACTGGCCGAGGAAGCCTATGCCGGTGATGTCATCGGCATTCCGAACCACGGCGTTTTGCGTGTCGGCGACAGTCTGTCCGAGAGCGGACTGGTGCGCTTTGCCGGATTGCCGAACTTTGCGCCGGAAATCCTGCAACGGGTGCGCGTCAAGGATCCGCTCAAGGCCAAGCACCTGAAGAAGGCATTGGAGTCTCTGGCCGAGGAAGGCGTGACCCAGTTGTTCCGTCCGTCCATCGGGGCCGATTTTATTGTGGGTGCCGTGGGGCAGCTTCAGATCGAGGTTATGGCCGACCGACTGTCGAACGAATATGGTCTTGAGTGCGTGTTTGAACCGGCCCCGTTTGCCGAAGCGCGCTGGCTTAAGGGCACGCCTGCCAAGATCGAGGATTTTGCCAGTAAATACCGCAGTGCCATGGGCTCAGACATCGATGATGACCCTGTGTTTCTGGGGAAGTCGGCATGGGAAATCAACTATGTCGCCGAACGTTTCCCGGATGTGCAGTTCTTGAGAACCAAGGAACGCGGCTAAGCAGGGCCTCAGGCCCTGCACCCGTTTGCCCCGAGGTGGGTGGCTTCTTCCATTGACTAAAAGGCGGCGGGGGCATGAAAGCTCAGAATGTCACCATTGTCCGGATGGGGCAGGGTTAAGTGCTCCGCATGGAGCAGCAGGCGCGGGCTTAAGTGCCGGATGGCTTCGGGGGCATAGAATTCGTCGCCAATGATCGGGTGGCCCATGGCCATCATATGTACGCGCAACTGATGCGAGCGCCCTGTGACCGGCTCAAGCTGCACGCGGGTGCGGTCGGTTTCGCGTGACAGGACGCGATAGCGGGTCAGGGACGGTTTGCCAATCTCATGATCGACCATCTGGCGCGGACGGTTGGGCCAGTCGGCAATCAGCGGCAGATTGACCTCACCTGTATCGGCCTCAACCAGACCGGCCACCACGGCGATATAGGATTTATCGACGCGGCGCTCGGCAAAGGCGATGGAAAGGGTGCGGTGGGCTTCGGCGCCGCGCGCCATGACAATAAGGCCTGAGGTCGCCATATCCAGACGATGCACAATCAGGGCATCCGGAAATTCGGCCTGAGCGCGCAAGGCAAGACTGTCCTTGTTTTCCGGCAAGCGACCGGGGACGCTGAGAAGCCCAGCGGGTTTATCAAAAACCAGCAGATGGGCATCGTGATAAAGCGGTTGCAATGTCACTCAGGCGTTCGGATTAGGCAGGGGATTGGCCAGTGTCGAGCCCTCGAGCACCTTGGCCACGGCATCGCGCGCGGCCACCAGAATGGCGCGCAACTGACAGTCCTCAGGGGTCGGGCAATCTTCACATTCCGCATAGGCCGTGCGGCTGGCGCAGGTCGAAAGTGCCAGCGGCCCATCAACGATACGGATCAGGTCGGCAATCGAGATCAGGTCGGCAGGTTTGGCGAGACCATAACCGCCGGAACGGCCGCGCTTTGAGACCAGAAGGCCTTCGCGGCGCAGTTGCAGCAGGATGCCTTCAAGAAAATGCAAGGGGGATTGTGTACGCGTCGCCAGTTCGGTCGCTTGCATGGTCTCTCCCTGAGGGAGTTTGGCCAATTCCTGCATTGCCCGTATGGTATAACGGGCGCGCTGAGATAACATGATCCTGCCTGTGATAGTCTGCCGGTAAGGCGCTGTGTGTAGCTATACCTAATCCGGTTTTGTTTAAATCTCAATAAGTGTAGTCGGGCTTTATGTTCGGGCCCGTTCAGTCTATCGTCAGCGCATGACAAAACTTACGCAACATACGACCGCCTTCAAGGTCCGCGATTCTGAATGCGATGCGCAGGGCGTGGTGAATAATGCCACCTATCTCGTCTATCTTGAGCATGCGCGGCACGAATATCTGGAGGCGGTCGGTGAGCGGTTCTCCGAGCTTGTGGCTCGCCAGATATTCCTCATGGTGTCGCATATGGAGATCGACTATATGCGCCCTTTGAGTGGGGGGGAAGTGTTCGAAGTGCGCTCAACCGTGCGGCGCGAAAAGACCAGGGCTGTGTTAGACCAGCAGATTATCCGGCTGGCGGACGGCGCGGTCTGCCTTAAGGCGCGGGTGGATATTATTTGCAAGATCGATGGCAGGCTGACGCGCGGTGACTATTTTGATGCATGGGTGGCCTGATGTCTCTGAAGATCATATCGAGTGGGAGTGATCAGGGCAGTCCCTATAACGAAGACCTTTATGGGGCGGCAAAGGATCGGGTATGGCTTCTGGACGGGGCCACAGGGCTTGCGCCGTCACGCTTTGAAAATTCCAGCGATGCCCAATGGCTGGTCAAAGCCTTTTCCGATTATTTCCGCACGGCGGACGGCGACACCATTGAGGTGCTGAAGGGCGCTATCGCAGCGGTGCGGGCGCAATATGTGGCGACGGGGCCTTTGCCGGACGTGCTTTATGCCATGCCGTCAGCGGGTCTGAGCATGGTGCGCGAAGTGGGCGGCGATATCGAACTCGCGTCGCTGGCGGATGTGAAGGCCTATGTGGTGCTGAAAAGCGGTGAGGTGCGGGTCATAGGCGGCGGGCCGCTTGAGGCGCTGGATGCGGCGCTGGCGGATGAACTGGTGAAGGTGCAGGCTGCGCACGGGGCTATGGACCTTAAGGCCTCACGGGCGCATGTGGAACACATTATTCGCGCCAATCGTGAGAAGATGAACCGTGACGGGGGCTACTGGGTTTTGAGCCTTGATCCGGTCTGCCTGACAGGGCTTGAGGTCGTGCGGATTCCGGCTGATGAGGTGTCGCATATTCTGCTGGCGACGGATGGGTTTTATGACCTGTGGGAGCGCTACGAGCCGAAAAGTTTCGCCAGGGTCGTTCATGCCCTGATGGCCGGAAAAGGTGAGGCCCTGATAACCCGCCTCAGGGCCATTGAGCGTCATGACGAGTGGGGCGAGCAGTTCCCGCGCGTCAAGTTACACGACGATGCGTCGTGGGTATTAATAGAGGTGGGGTTCTGATCGAGGTGGGGGGGGCTTAAACCGGCCCGCCTTCACCATTAATCCAGACACCGCGCACCTGAAGGTTTTTGTCGAGCCACACCAGATCCGCCCGCGCGCCCGTGTGTAACTGACCGTACTCCTCACCCAGTTCCATAAAGCGGGCTGGTGCATAGGCGGCCATGACAGAAGCGTCCTTAAGCGAGACGCCCAATGTGTTGACGGTGTTGCGCACCGCTGTTGCCATATCGAGATCAGAGCCAGCCAGTGTGCCGTCCGGCCCGACACAGACGCCGTTTTCCGCCACAATATGTTTACCCATCAGGTTGAACTGCTTGGTGTCTGAGCCCACCGTTGGCATGGCGTCGGTCACCAGCATGAAGCGGTCACAGGGTTTGGTGCGCAAGGCAATACGTAAGGCGGCGGCATCGACATGGTGGCCATCGACAATGATGCCGCAATAGATGGACTGATCCTCAAGCGCGGCACCGACCACGCCGGGGGCGCGATGGCTTAAGGGGGACATGGCGTTAAACAGGTGGGTGACGCCGGTGATGCCCGCTTCGATGCCTGTGCGCGCCTGTGCGTAGGTGGCGTCTGTATGGCCCGCGGCAATCACTACGCCTGCGGATTTGAGGGCGCGGATAAAGGCCGGTTCAGCGTGTTCGGGCGCAAGGGTCACAAGGGTCTTGCCGCGTTTCAGGGACGACAGAAGCTTGACGCTGTCTTCGGTCAGGCGACGGAACTTGTCGGGGTCGTGGATGCCCTTGCGTTGTTCGGAGATGAACGGCCCTTCGATATGAATACCTAAAACGCCGGGTACACCCTGTGCGATGGCGTCTTCGGTGGCGCGCATGGCCGCGTCAATGACCTCAAGCTCATCGGAAATCAGGGTCGGCAGAAACCCTGTGGTGCCATAGGGGCGATGCGCCGCCCCGATAGCTGCAATGGCGTCAACGGAGGTGTCATCGTTGAACAGGACACCGCCGCCGCCATTGACCTGCGTGTCAATGAAACCGGGCAGCAGATAGCCACCCTCAAGGTCGAAATCACCGCCATTTTGGGGGGCGACCTCAGTGATACGGTCTTTGGCGACCACCAACCCGCCTGAGATCAGGCCGTTTTTCGTTGCGATGTGGCCATTGAAAAATGCGACAGTCATATTGTCTACCTATGCCCCTGAAGCGGGGGGCTGTAATCCGTTTGAAACCCCGTGCGCCAGACGCAAAGCGCCATAGAGCGCGTCCTGTTCGGGGGCTTGTAAAAGAGAAAGAGCGTCCGGCGTCAGCCAGGGTCTGAGCACCTCGGCCATGCCGCCCACCAGGCATACCGGCGTGCCTGACAGGGCGTGCAGCTTGCGCAGATAAAGCCCGAGATCGGTGGCCGCTTTGCGCAAAAGGTCGCTGGCAATCGCATCGCCCTTAAGGGCATAGTCAACAATCAGCGGGGCCAGTGCACCATAGTCACGGGGCGTAGCACCGGTGGCCCAATGGACGACATCGGACGGCTGACCGCCGAAATGCGCCATCAAAGCGCGGGTAAAGTCCGTATGCGGGCCTAAGCCATCATGACCATGCAGGGCGGCGGCGACCGCTTCGCGCCCTAAGACGGCGGCGGAGCCATCATCATTGACCTCAAAGCCCCACCCGCCAATGGCATGACCCTGACCGTTGGCCCATGCGTAACCGGCACTTCCGGTGCCGCTGATCATGATCGCGCCGTTGCGGCCTGAAAAGGCCCCCAGACAGGCGATATGCGCATCTGTGGCGGCGTTGATAAAGCCAAAGGCGGGGCCGGCTTCTGTGGTACGCACGGCGTCTTCGTGGGTGGTAATGCCCGCCAGCCCAAGGCCCACGGCGGTGTCAGGGAATATACTGCGGTCAAGGCCCGCCTGAAATAGGGCGGCGTCAATGGCCTCCAGCATATTGGCCCAGACAAGATCAAGCCCAAGGCGGATATTGGCCGGGCCACCCAGACCTTCGCCCAGCGTCGTACCGTCAGCGTCCTGTAAACGGGCGCGGCATTTGGTGCCGCCCCCGTCAATGCCGATGTAGTATGTGTAAGCGGACATCAGGCGGCTGTTTCAACCTTAGTGCGGCTGCCCCACAGGGCGAAAAACAGGATATAGGCATAGGCCGGTGCCATAACCACCAGAAACGACAGCTGGAAATCCATATTCTGTTTTAAGAGGACATAGAGTTGCGGCAGAAGCGCGCCGCCGCAGATGCCCATGATCATCAGGGCCGAGCCGATTTCGGTCAGGCGGCCCAGACCACGGATGCCCAGCGGGAAGATGGCGGGCCACATCATGGCATTGGCAAAACCGAGCGCGGCGACGAAGCCTACTGAGACATAGCCCTGTGTCATAAAGGCTCCGACGCTGAACAGGATGCCGAGCACAGCGGAAAAGGCGAGATAGCGTTCCTGAGAAACGAATTTAGGGATGACCGCCAGACCCACCAGATAGCCGATCAGCATGCCGCCCAGTGTCAGCGAGGTGAACATGCTGGTTTGTTCAAGCGGCAGGCCAAATTCTGCGCCATAGGTGCCGATGGCGTCACCGGCCATAACCTCAACGCCTACATAGAGGAACAGGCAGACAACCCCAAGCCACAGGTGCGGGAAGGCCAGAAGGCTTTTGCGGGCGCCGGTCTGTGAGGGTTTTTCCTGATCGCTGCCCTTGATTTCCGGCAGGGGCGATTTGACCACCAGAAGCGCCAGAAGCGCCAGAAGCGCGGCCATGCCCATATAGGGCCACAGAACCTTTTGCGCAAAGGTATCAAGCAGTGCGGCCTTGGCAACCGGATCGGCAGTGGCTTCGACCTGAGCGCCGAAGCTGTCCACGCCCTGCATCACCAGCACGCCGAACACGATAGGGGCGAGAATGCCCGCAAACTTGTTACAGATGCCCATGACGGCGATGCGTTGCGCGGCGCTTTCGATCGGGCCAACAATGGAGATGTACGGATTGACCGCCGTTTGCAGCAAAGCCAGACCCCCACCGATTACAAACAGGCCCGCCAGCGCCCCTTCGAACATCCGGTGGGTCGCCGCCTGACCAAATAGCACCGCACCGAGCGCCATGACCAGAAGGCCGAGCGCCATGCCCTTTTTCATGCCGGTGGCCTTAAGGATGAAGGCCGAGGGCAGGGCCAGAAACAGATAGGACATATAGAAGACCATCAGCACCATGAAGGCGCTGACGTCATCGAGCGTAAAGGCCAGCTTGAAAAAGGTGATTAGTGGGCCATTCAGCCATGTGACAAAGCCGAAGATGAAGAACAGCAGCCCTATCAGGGCCATGATCATCAGCGGCGAGCGTGCCGGTTGTGGTGCGGTTTCCGTCATGGCGTTATGACCTCTTATTGTTTTTGGTATTGTACGAATAAGACGTCAATTATGGAATTTGTCTAGGGGATTCCTTGCATAATCAAAAAATAATAAACGGGATCAAAAGTGTGAGTGGCAGGTTTTTATGATGAATTTAGGCAGGTTAAAGCGAAGGGATTTGTAATAAACAATTATAATTCAATTGTTTGTGATTTCATTTCTATTCCTGTCTGGGTTTGACGTGTTCTGTGACGTTAAAGTAGAGATGGGGCATAAAGAAACCCCCTCATGCCGGATGAACGGGATAAGGGGGTTTAAAAATTGGAATTACATTGGATATGTTTTTAGGGATTCGGCGCGGACTACTGCCCCATATTCAGCACAAAGGCCGGGCCGAGATCGAGTTTCACGGCCTGTCCGCCCAGTTGCAGGGCGATATTGGCCTCTCCGGCGGCGTAATCGGCGGGAGATACCCCCTCAAGCGTCGCCATTTTCCATTCGGGAGTTACCGTCAGGGTGCTGGCGATAATCGGCGTATAGGGCGGGGAACCTTTTTGGATAACCGCAGGAATGGATACCGAGCCTTCGCCTTCGTGCCTCGCCCAGACAATCAGGATCAGCTTGTCTCCGGCCTTAATGGCACCGGTAATCGGGGCGGAAGCGCCAATATCCCAGACATTGGGACGGTTAGCCGCAATATCGATGCGTAAGGCACCGCCGCCCTGAACCTCCTTGTCTTTACGGAACTTGTGGGTCTGGCCCTCGCCATAGACATTCCAGCCTTTGACATCAGGCCTATTGATCAGGTTTTTCTCAATACCGTCCTGAGCCATTGCGGCAGGCGATGACAGACCGAGGCCCATAGCCACCAGCAGGATGCCTAAATAACGCGATTTCATTTTAACCTCCCTAAATTTGGCCTAAACCTTGATGATCCATTTTTTACGACGCAGATATTCGACGGGCAGCCAGACCGCCAGAATGAACAGGAAGACGGGGAACAGGGCGGCGATGGCTTCGCCGACGTGATCGCGTGTCAGGAAATAGGTCTGGGTCAGAAGTTTCCAGCCCATCAGCGAAT
>JBCEBX010000343.1:0-2651 GCA_039206455.1 Asticcacaulis sp. | reverse complement strand
CTATTGGACAGGTTAAAGCCTTATTAAGCACAAGAATGGCCTCGGATTATCGCGATATACATACAAAAGAACAGATGCTGGCCCTGATGGATTATCAGACGCTTCGCGATCTGTTGCCTGAATTTTCACAAGAAATTCAACAAGATCGAGACCTGCTGGACAGCTTAAGCCTGCAAGCCAAGACGCGCAATCTGATCGATTTCGGCCCCGCCGCTCTCGCCAAACTCGAAGCCAAGGCTATCCGCGATTTTGACATCCGCCGCCAGCTCGAACTGACGGCCCGCGCCAATTTCGATGCTCAGGCTCAGGCCCATGCCCTGACACTTACCCTCATGGAATCACGCAACCATTCCGACCTTGCGCGACGTCTGGCCAGGGAAACGCAAGACCGTTTCGGACTGGTCACGGCGACGATAGCGCTCGAAGATACCGCACCGATTCCACTTGGCTGGATGACGCTCGATTACGGCGGCGTCGACTATATCATTGGCGAAACTGAACTTTCTGTACTTGGCCCTGACGGTGTGTGCCGCGCCCTGTTCGGCGAAGACGTCCGCCGCATCAAAAGCGCCGCCGTCATCCGCACCGCCATGTGGCGCGATGGTCGCCCGGGTGCCGTTGCCTTCGGCTCAGCCGACTACGAAGGATTTACCCCCGATATGGGGGCCGAGCTGGTGGCCTATGTCACCCGCGTTGTCGAACGGGTCGCCGAACGCTG
The DNA here is from genome assembly GCA_039206455.1 of Asticcacaulis sp. Taxonomy (GTDB): domain Bacteria; phylum Pseudomonadota; class Alphaproteobacteria; order Caulobacterales; family Caulobacteraceae; genus Asticcacaulis. The sequence continues at coordinate 1,933 of JBCEBX010000343.1, read as the reverse complement.
GCCCATACTGTCTTAAGGGAAATTAACCCTTTTACGGCTATGGTTTGGCATGACCATCGATGATGCCCGCCTGCAATGGCTTAACTATCTGAAATCGCAAAAGAGATGCTCTCCGAAGACGCTCGAAGCCTATGGTCATGCCTTTGGTTTCTATATCGGCTGGCTGCGCGGACAACTGGGGCAGGACATAGACCTTACCGATTTAACGCATCTGACAGCCAACGATATACGCGGCTGGATGGCCTATATGCGGGCCAAGGAACCACCGCTATCCCCGCGTTCACTGGCGCAGCACCTGTCAGCGGTGAAGTCTTTTCACACCTATCTCGATGTGCATATGGGGATGACAAGTCCGCAGGTGGCCCTGACCCGCGGCCCGCGCCTCAAAAGCACCCTGCCGCGCCCGCTGAATGAAGATCAGGCTATGGGTCTGATGCACGAAGCCCTTATGGACTCAGACATTTCGGAATGGGAAGCCGCAAGAGACAGAGCGGTCTACCTTCTGCTCTATGGCTGCGGTTTACGCATTTCCGAAGCTCTGTCCCTGACCTTTAAGGACACGCCGCTAGGGGATAGTCTGAGGATAATCGGCAAAGGAAATAAAACCCGTATCGTGCCGGTTCTGCCTGAGGTGCGCGAAGCTATCGAAGCTTATAAACGCCTCCAGCCCTTTTCTATTGACCCCGAAAATGCCCTGTTCCGCGCCAAACGCGGCGGCCCCTTAAGCCCCCGCCATGTGCAATCCAGCGTCCAGCACCTGCGCTCCCGTCTGGGTCTTAGCGACCGCGCTACACCGCATGCCCTGCGCCATTCCTTCGCCACACACCTTCTGGGATCAGGCGCAGACCTGCGCTCCATTCAGGAACTTCTGGGCCATGCCTCACTGTCCACTACCCAAAAATACACACAGGTCGATGCCGAACGCCTCCTGAGCGCCTATACAGCGGCCCATCCTAAGGGATAACTATCGTATAACTACCGAATTTTCTTCATTTTCCTGTAGCCTTTGACGATAGCCCATAAATCGCGCCTCACTCCCGCAGGCAGATGATCCGACCTCATACAAACGTTTATCAGGTGGATTTTTTGTGTCTGCCTCTATTCTTTGCCATATATTCAGACCGGATCTGCGCCCCAACAACTTATTCACTACGAGGCGATTCAGATTATTTTCTTTCTGGATTTGCAGGGTTTGAATGGCATTCTCTCGCCACATATCCATGCGTAACGCCCAGACACAATGAACAGCAGTCATCAGCACATCAGGATTTAGACTTGGCTCACTAATATTCATCAGTTGCGTGTGACCTGACAAACCCGTTCGAACCGGTGGGTGATAAATCGCAATAGTGCGCGACGTTGTTGCCCCATATGCGTGACCAATCCAATAGGAGGCATCTGTACGATCCTGCATCATCTCTAATAGATATAGCTCTTGCTCAGAAACACTGAGAACTTTTGCCCAATCAATCAAGTCGGGGTTAGTTCCCTGATTTTCTTCAATGAATAATTTCACATCCCGATTTAACCGCCACATTAATGAGGTGTATGATCGAGGTGGCTTGGAATGCACCCGGGCAGAAAGAATAGTCAGTCCATAGACCAATGCATCGGCCTCAGTACCTGTCTTGGCCTTGCCATACAGTTCCTCCTGCGACCCGCTCAGGGCTGCTTCTATATAGGGCGCAGCCATCTGAATATTATTCTGACGCTGCACCAGCGGGTCAACCGTGGCGCAGGCGCTCAGTAAAACGCACATAACCGAACAAGCCAACAGCCACTTAAACATCCCCATCCCCATCCCCATCCCCATCCCCAAAAAAATAATGGCGAGAGGACTATAGCCTCTCGCCATCAGAAAACCTGCGAAAAATACCTACGGGCCGCCCGAGATATTTCTCCCCTGATTATGCCTGCATCGTCCCGCCTTCGA
>JBCEBX010000342.1:0-10626 GCA_039206455.1 Asticcacaulis sp. | reverse complement strand
GTCGGTGGTCTCAAGCCATCGGCGCAGGAAATCCGCACGGTCGGGCAGCATATCGGCATCAAGGCACAGGAAATAGCGGCCACGGGCGGCAGTGGTCAGGCGGTTGCGGCCACGGGCGCGTCCTTCGTTGGCGGGCAGAGTGATCAGTCGCGCCGCCAGCGGAGCGGTTTCAATGGCGCTTTCGACCTCATGGGTCAGTTCCGGCATGAGTGAGCCGTCATCAAGCAAAATGACTTCGATGTCCGGCGTGGCTTCGAGGCACAGGGCCTTGAACAGGGCGACGGGGCTTTCCTTATAGAAGGGGATCAGCACCGACAGGCGCGGCTTAGCAGCCTCATAGGCGGGATTATCGGTCAGGCGGGCGGCAGAACGGGTCATGGGCTTAGCCTATACCGAAACGTCTGAAAATCCGATGACCAACATCGCGAACGCCATTCAGGTTCAGCAGCAGGGCCAGTCCGGCATAGATGACCACACCAATGATACCTTTGAGCAGCAGTTCGACTATGCCGCCCAGTGACGGGATGATGTAAAGCACGGCCATCATGGCCAGAGTGCACAGTGCAATTTTTGCCAGATTCCCGAAGGGCACCGGCAGGGCCAGTGTACGCAAGCCGATCAGCCATGAACCTGTAAGGCCGATGGCGAAGCTTAAGGCAGTGGCGACACCCGCACCCCACAGGCCCCACATGGGAATCAGCAGCAGATTAAGGCTGATATTGGCAATGGCAGGCACGCTCATGGCCAGTATCAGAAGCTTCGTCTTTTTCGACAGGGTAAAGGCCTGAAGAAAGTAATAGGTATTGAGGCCTGAGAACAGCGCGCCGACGCTGATGATGCCGGTAATCGACAGGGCCTGTGCACGCAGGCCTTCGCCAATCAGCAGTTCGGCCAGAGGCGGGGCAACCATGATCAGGCCACCAACCGCCGGAAACAGCACCAGCGCCATGGTGTTGATCTGCTCTTTGGCGGTAATCTTCAGGCCTTCATAGCCGCCGTTTTCCAGCGCGTGCACCATGGCAGGACCACCGGCCGCGCCGAACCAGATGAACAGGACATCGAGAATGCGCGAGGCGAGGCTATAGCCTGCGTGATAGGCACCGGCCTGAGCCTCATCAAGGAAGTGCGCGATCAGGAAGCGGTCTATCGTATAGAGGATAAGCGTTAGAATGAGGCTGGCGGCAACGGGAAAGCCATAGGCGGCATAGTGACGGGCGCGACGCTTATCAAAGCGGCCCTTAAGGGCGCGGCCCCAGTCTTCCCAGACGATAAAGGGCAGGGTCAGAGCGGCGATAAGAGCGACCCCCAGCAAGGGCGAACCACCGCCAAGGCCCAGCGTGGCCAGCCAGACCCCGAAGCCGAAGCCACCTGCGGTCTGCACCATATCGATAAGGGACGCCGGGCCGACACGTCCGGCAGAGCGGCGTTGCTCCTGCACCATCTTGATGAGGCTGCGGAAGACTACGGCCCCCAGACCGCAGCCAATGGCCAGTTTCAGGGCCTGTGCGCCTTCGGTTTCGGCGGGCCATAACCATAAGCCTAAGCCGCAGGTGAGAGCGAAGAGAACGGTGACGACGGCAAACAGGCGATAAAGGGTGCCGTAAAGGCGTGGGGCTTCGGGGTTTTTCAGCGATTCAGCGGGATAAAAGCGGGCCATGGCCGCTTCGATCCAGGTGAAAAACAACGTCTGGGCAAGGCTGGAGACCCCCATGGCCAGCGCATAGCGGCCATAGTCATCCGGTGACAGGATGCGCGTAAAGACGGTGAGGGTAGCAAAACCGATCACCCCTTGCAGGATATTGGCGGGCAAGTAGCCCCATAAGCCTTTCCAGAACATCTGACGCCTTTATCTTATGGTCTGGCGGTCGCCGAGAATGCACGGAACGGTCAGGGCCATAATATAGAGGTCAAGCCAGACCGACTGACGCTCTATATATTCGACATCAAGCGTAATGCGGCGGCGTACGTCTTCGGCATTATGCAACGGGCCACGCGAACCATGAATGGCGGCCCAGCCGGTCATGCCGGGCTTCATGCGGTGACGCCAGGCATATTCAGCCACCAGCAGGGCGGATTCGTCGGGGCCTGTCTTCATGCCAATCGCATGCGGACGGGGGCCGACCAGCGACATTTCACCGGCAAGCACATTGAACAGCTGCGGCAGTTCATCGAGGCTTGTTTTACGGATGAAGCGACCGACACGGGTCACGCGGTCATCTCCGGCGGTCACCTGACGCGAGGCGGTGGCATCGGTCGCTTCGACGCGCATGGAGCGGAATTTCCACACGCCTATGGCTTCGTTGTTGAAGCCGTGGCGGCGCTGACGGAAGAAAATCGGGCCGGGGCTGTCGAGTTTGATGGCCAGTGCCACCAGAAGCATGATCGGGGAAAACACGATCAGGGCGGTGGTGCCGACAACGACGTCCTGCACGCGCTTGTGGAAGGCTTTTTTCTCGTCTTCGGAGATGCCGGAGACCTTGGCCAGCGGCAGGTCAGCCATACGCGACAAAGCGGCCTGACGGCCGCTTTCGTTATGGATGTCGACCAGCAGCGACACGTCGTTGGGCAGGGCTTTCAGCTTTTCAATGATCGCATTGACGCGCGCCTTGGCCGAGGGATCGAGCGCGATGACGATCTGATCGACATAGGGGGTGATCTTGTGGCTCAGGAGGGATTGGGTATCGCCCAGCACCGGTACGCCGCCGATTGAGTCCGGATTGCGCGACAGGCGGTCATCAAACACACCGAGAATATTGACGTCGCGGCGTTTCAGCGCCTCATCAACCAGTCGGCGGGCGTGCTTGGTGGCCCCGACAATAACAATATTGGGCGTCAGGAGCCCTAAGCGCCGCCAGCGGGCAACCCACAAAAACCATGACAGGTGTAACAGGATAAGGCTGCCCAGAGCGGTTAGAGTCCACAGGCCCAGAAGTGACAAAACCTGAGTGTAGTCATGAGATACTCGTGCCACAATGGCGCTCAGGCCTGCGGCAAAGATCACGGCAAGGCTAACCTTGGTTATGTGAATGCCGAGGCTTTCGGTACGGGCAAAGCGGTAAAGGCCAAAACTGCCCAAGGCCCAGCAAGCCAGAAGAAGGGCGGTCAGGAAGGGTAGGGTTTCGGAAACATGCGCCTCAAGCCAGCCCGCACTTGAGGTCAGGCCTGCGCAGATAAAGCTCAGGAAGGCCAGCACCACCGTATCGGCAAAGCGGAAAATGCGGGCGTACATGTCATTAGCCCGGCGTTCACGCAGGGAAATCAGTCGCTCAGGCCGAAAAGGCCCGCGCCGGTCGCGGGGCGAGGGCGCACGTGCTTGGGGAACGGCCCTGATCTGCGGCTTCAGGGCCGGATCGACGGGGTCGGATTCATCGGTGGGGCGCGTTGGGTCTGGTTTTGCAGACCAGCCGCGTTTCAAAGCTTCCAGCATAACCTTCTGTCTGGGCTGATCGGGTGTCATGAGAGCAACCTAACCCTAACGGGCTTAGGCTTCGGTTAACGGCCCGCATTTTTTTATACAGGAGGGTTTAAAACGGTGAATGCTCTGGGTGCGGGATTTTATCAACGACTGGCGCACGTTTGCCCGTTGCGTTTTATAAATGATCACGCTAAGTGGGTTTTAACGGAGACGTGCCCGAGAGGCCGAAGGGACTCGTTTGCTAAATGAGCGTACCCCAAAAGGGTACCGTGGGTTCGAATCCCACCGTCTCCGCCAGAACCTTTTCCGTATTTGACCGCCCTTTTCCGAAGTGGCGGTTTTTTAATGACTTTTTTCGCTTGGCTTTTCCGTATGTTTCCGTATCGTTCCGCCCGTGTCCGGCGACAAAGTATGGGCCAAAGTATGGGCGGGACCGGTAAGGGGCGATGGCAGCGAGGATTTCGAAGCGTTTGACGGCCATGGCCGTCAGCAAGCTGAAGGCCGTGGGGCGGCATGCGGATGGTGACGGTCTTTACCTGCATGTGCGCGAAAGCGGTTCCAAAACATGGATTTTCCGCTTTCGGCAGAATAAAAAACTGCATGAGATGGGGCTGGGTTCGGTCAGGGACGTCAGTCTTGCCGAGGCACGAGAGAAGGCCGAAGATCTGCGTCGGGCGATTCGCGAAGGCCTTAACCCGATCGTTGAACGGCGCACCGGCGGGGTCAAGCGGGCGGCCATGCCGACCTTTGGCGCTTACAAGGATAAATATATTGCCGCCATTGAGGGGCAGTGGAAGAACGACAAGCATCGCCAGCAATGGAAGATGACGCTCGATGTCTATGCCGCGCCTCTGCATGACAAGCGCATTGGCGATATCGATACGGGCGATATCTATAATATCCTGCTGCCGATCTGGTACGACAAGGCCGAGACGGCCTCGCGCCTCAGGGGGCGGATCGAGAAGATACTCAATGCCGCCAAGACCGAGGGCTTTTTCGAAGGCGATAATCCGGCCCGCTGGAACGGCCATCTGGAGAACCTGCTGCCGCCGCGCAAGAAGCTGACCCGTGGTCATTTTTCGGCCATGCCCTATATCGATGTGCCCGCCTTTGTCGCTGACCTGAGAGCGCGCGGCGCGGTAACGGCACGGGCGCTGGAGTTTCATATCCTCTGCGCCAGCCGCCCTGGCATGGTCGAGGCCATGCGCGAAGACCAGATACAATGGGATGAACGCCAGTGGGTGATACCGGCGGCGCTGATGAAGTTGCCGCGTGATCATGTGGTGCCTTTGAGTGATCGTGCCTTCGATATCCTTCAGGAGATGCGGCCGTTTATCAGGGAAGGGGTGGTGTTCTGGGGCGTGACACCGGGCAAGCCCATGTCGTCCAATGCCCTGCGCGCGCTGATGCAGCGTATGGGGGCCGGACACTTCACGGCCCATGGTTTCCGTTCGAGCTTCAGGGACTGGGCCGGTGATGAGACAAACCATTCGCAGGAAACCGCCGAACATGCCCTGGCCCATTCGGTCGGGGATGACACGCAAAAGGCCTATCGCCGGGCAACGGCGCTTAAAAAACGCCGCCAGCTGATGGCCGACTGGGCAGCCTATGTGAATGGACAGACGCTGCCGTCGTCTGATCAGTAAGACTCTGATCAGTAAGACAAGGGGGGGGCTGTAATACAGGCCCCCTCAGGGTACACGTCCGGTCGGGTTGAGGCGTTCCTGTGAAGAGGCCTTTGCCTGATCGACCAGACGCTGGGCTTCCTCGGCCGGAATGAGCCTTCGCCCGAACAGGGTAATGGCGCGGATGTCTCCTGAGCGGATGCGGTCATAGACGGTTGTCTTGCCAAGTCCGGTGACGGCGCAGAAGTCTTTGACGGTGTAGGAGACAGGCTTCATGCGGGGTCAGTGTCCGGTAAGAGCGGGGGCGTATGGTCTTTGAGGTGCTGCACCTGAAGGAACAGGGCATATCTCTGTTCGGGAGAGACCAGACGCAGGGCATCGCGCATCTGACGCTCGGCAGCGGTGAGGGTGCGCTTGCCCCACAGGATATAGGGCAGATCAAAGCCCGCTGAGAGCAGATAGAGCCAGCGGCGGTTTTTAGTGAAGGCATGGATAGGCTGGGTCACGCCCAACGCCACGGCCTTAAGCGCTGCTTTCGGATAGATGCCTTCAAACACGCGGGTAAAGCTTGTGTTGTTGTCATTCTGGAAGCGGTGGATTTCTTCAAGGAAGCGCTCTTGCTGGCTCTTGCTGTGTCCGGCATCCCAATAGGCGCTTTCCTGATCGTAGGCGGCCGCCGCCCCCATGCGTGACGGATCATAGAAGCCGTATTTGCGGATCGAGGGCAGGACCTCGGTGGTCAGCCAGCGATTAAAGGCGCGCGCTTTTGCAATGCGGCTGCGGCTGATCAGGCTGTACACACCCGACTCATTCACCACGGTCATTGATTGTGGGCCACCGCGTGCTTCTTTTGCACCTGTGTCCGGAAACGGTGAGGGTGCCGACTTTTGACCGTCGGCATTACCGACGGTCAAAAAACGTGTCATCTCCTCACGGCTCAAACTTAGCTTTTGATAATCCTCCAGTCGGCTTGCCGCGTCACGGGGGTTTTTGATCTCCAGCACAGCACAGATATCGCTCAGCACCAACCACGGTTCGCCATCGCGTTCAATGGCGCGCACCGGTGTGTCAGAGAAGTTGAGGGCAATCAGACGGGTCTTCATCGGTATGTCTCACTTGGTGGTGTTGGGGCAAAGGGTGTCGCCAGTAACGACGCCCTTGGTCTGGTATGAGGGGGTGAGTGGAGAGCCAGCGTCATGCGGCGGGTTTCCTGAGGGCGTTCAGGTGAGCCTGATGGGCGGCGATGACGGCCTCGGGCGTCAGGCCGTCCGAGAGGGTGGCCAGAGGTACGGGAGAGGCTTGCCCCTGTACGCGGGCCAGAAAGTCCGTGCGGTGCCCCTCGGCCCTGAGGGTGACCCCCGTGATCGGCCGGTCGATCAGGGCACAGATGCGCACAACCGCGTCTTTGGCATCGCGGACAAACAGGCGCGGCCACAAGGCGTCATCATTATGGGCCTTGTCCTCAAGGCCGCTGACAAACGGGGTCAGGTTGATCAGGATTGAGGGCATGGTCACAACCTGAAGCCCACAGCGGAGGCATAGAGCTCCAGCAAGGCCTGTTCCTCCTGACGCTGGACCGTGTCCTTCTGCATCTCCGTAATCAGCTTGCGCATCACCTTGACGTCAAAGCCTTCGCCTTTGGCCTCGTCGAACACCTCCTTGATGTCAGCGGCTATGACCAGGGCGTCTTCGCGCAGGTTCTGCACACGTGAGATCAGCGACTTGAGCCGGTTCTGGGCGGCCGTCGTCACGGCATCGGTCGCCTGACCGTCCTGACCTGCGGACATGATGTCTTCGGTCGACATGGCGGCGGTAGCGATGCGCGTGGCATTGCGTACCGAACAGGCCGGGCAGCGCGGGATCGCGCCCAGAGTTTTGGAGATTTGCGGATACCAGCCGTCAGGCAGGCCGTCTTCGGGGCCGTCGGCGGTCGTATCGCAACCGGAACAGATATAGCGCATGATCAGTGTCCTTTGCGGTTTGAGGCCGGTTCAGAGGCAAACACCCAGCAATGCACGGCCTTTTCGGTCAGGCGGCTGTTGACGGGGCGGATATCGATGAACGGGCGAGAGCGGCTGGATTTGAGGTGCTTCTTCAGTTCGTCCGTCGAAGGGGCGGTCAGGTTGGCCTTGCGCGCTTCCTGCTCGAACTGGAGGAGATTGACGGCGACCTTGTCGGGGGTGCGGGCGTGGTTGAGGCCTATGCCCGCATCGATATAGTCAAAGATTTCCCAGAACTTCGACACGACCGGATGATCGCTCTGGATAGAGGCATCGCGGGTCAGGGCCATACGATCTATATGGGCATGGCCTTCCTCAAGCATGTGCGACGGCACCTTCATAATGGCCGCCAGTGCCTCCAGTCCGGCATGTAACTGCGCATGACACTTGCGCACCCGGCTGTGGCGTACCTTCAGGGCGATCATCGCCGGTTCATAACGGGCATAGGCCTCACGGAAGGCCTTCATGTACGCCGCCTCGCGCCGGACAACTCGTCACGGTCCCACTTCTCTATTTTTTCAGCCGCTGCCTTGGTGGCCGTTGACCAACCGTCCTTGGTCCACTCGGTCTGCATGATCCGGCTCAAGACCGGTTCGTCGCCATTGACCGGATGGTTTTGTTCGATAATCAGGGCGCCGCGGAAGGGCGGCTCATAGGTGTCGTTGCCCTGCGTCTTCTTGCCGGTTGCCCGACCGATCTGGCCATTGAACAGACCCTTGATCTCATCCCAGTCAAAGCGCTTGGCATGGGGCATGTCATCCTTGCGGTCAGACTCCACAAACACGACGGGTAAGTTGGCGGCGCGGCTTAAGGTGCGGATATAGCCGACCATGGTCGATTTGGACGGGTCGATGCCCTCATAGCTTTCGTTGAGAAGGCCGGTCAGCTTCCACAGGAACAGGACAATGGTCGACTTGCCGGTATTGGCCTTGCCGGACATCTCAAGATAGCCGAGCGAGGCCTGTTCCTTACGGATCTGTTCGGCAAAGAAGGCCATGACCCAGAAGGTGACCGCCACCAGCCCGTTGCCGCGCCAGGCGGTGAAGACGGTGTCCAGCCAGTCGGTCCGGAACTGTTCGGCATCATAGTCATTATGCAGCAGGCGCACCGGTGAGCGCAGCTTGACCTGTCGGCTGCCAAGGTCGAAGAAATCCTCGCTATTGACCTGTAGGACCTTGCCGCCCTTGACCGCCAGATCACCCAGCACATAGGCCCCGTGTTCCTTTGAGTATCCGGTATAGTCGAGCGTTTCGACCGTCTTCAGGCCAAGGGTCTGTTGCGACACGATCCGGTCAAGCTGTCGCGTCGACCCTTCCCATAGCGCACCGGGGGCTGCGCCGATCAGGGCCTTCTTGAACTCCGAGCCTGCCGCAAGGGCGGCCGGGGAGAAGCGGGCGCGATAGGTCTGGTCATTGCCGTGCAGGTCTATGGCCAGATAGTAATGGCTTTCCTGACTGACCTCATCGGTCTGGAAGTACAGCACGCGGAAGGCGCAGTTGGATATGCAGGTCACCTCAAGGCAGTGACGGGCGGCGGCCGTCTCGGTGACGTCCTCCTTGTCCATGATCTCCTTGACGCGGGCGGCATCAATCGAGGCCCACCAGGTGCGGCTGTCATGGACAAAGGAGAAGGATGGCCAGCGCCGCTTCTCCCACAGAAGAAGGGCCTTCTCGGTGGCGGTACGTGCCAGCAGGATGCGCCCGTTCCACAGATAGGTGTCGATATGCTCAGGCGTCAGCCGTTCACGGCCGAGCAGTTCATTCCAGTCATGATCATCCGGCTCACCTTCACCGACCGGCTGGGCCGCTGTGGCCCGCCAGCCGTCCTCAATGGCCCGATCAACGTAATTTAGTGTAAACTCGGTCCCTGCCTTACCGGCATCAAAGGCAAAGACCAGTTCCGGCAGCCGGACGCCCAGATCGGCGCAGGTCTTGCGCAGCTGATCAAGGAAGGCTTCGGGGTAGTTGTTGGTCGACATGGCCGATACGGCACATTCCCCGACCTGACGCCAGCTTAAGGCATCGAAAATGCCCTCGGTGATCCAGACGCGATGAGCGCGGGCCAGCACCTCATAACCCTGATCCGGTGCCAGCCAACCGTAACCGCCATAGGACCCTTTGAAGTGCGCCTTGCGGTCAAAGCGCGAGGGCTGATCGATGATCCGTTCCCATGTCGCGCCATTGGGCAGGGTAAAGCGTATCGAGGCCGAGGTCAGGTTCCTGTGGTCATCGCGGTATATCTCCTGCGAATAGCATCCGAGCAGGCCCGCCAGTGACAAACGGCGGCTGTGACTGAGATAGGCATCGGCGGCGGCATTGGGCGCTTCGGGGGTGCGCTTGTAACGATTGGACCAGTTGTCGAAGATCTCGGGGTACAGGTCCTTGACCGCGTATTCCCGACCGCATTTGTTGGCGCGACCGCATTTAAGCACCCACGGGTTTTCCTTGCGGGTGAAGAACTCGCGCCGGTTACAGGCCGGACACTTGCCCGACTGCAGCCAGGTGCCGCGGTCCTTGAAGCCGTAATCGCTCATCAGGCGGGGCAAGAGCTCTTCGTATATATCCTGTCGCATGGACATGGTGGGGCTTTCGGTTGGTTTCAGGCAAAGGGATAGCGTTCACGCCAAAAGGCGCTTGGCGGATGGGAAGGTTTTGGGAAGGTCAGATGAGCCTAGGGGCGGGTGTCGTCCGGATCAGGCGGTCGGATAATCTTCCTGCGCCTGACGGGATCGACCGGGCCGAAGGCCGAGGGCGACAGGGTTCGGGTATAGGACAGGTTGGCTTCCCACGTCTGGCCACAGGCCGCTTCATCACAGCGGTAATAGATACGGCGCAGGGTGTGGGTAATCTCCTTGGAGGCCGCCACCTTGCCCTCGGCCCCACAGGCCGAACAGCGCATGAAGGGCTGGCGTTCGGAATGCTTGTTCACGCCGCCACCTCATCCCGGAAGGGGGCATTGACGTCATCGGCATCAACACCATCCATCGCCGCACGCTGTTCTTCCGCACCATCTGCCCCGATCAGATGTCGGAAGGTACGCATCAGGGTAAGCACCTCATTCATAGCCGCCTCGGTGCCATGAATGAGTTCACCGCTGTCCAGCTGGATATGGTGGGTGGCGGCCAGTATCGGGTGGTTCCGCTGCATTGCCTTGCGGTTGATAACAAGGTCCAGAGGATGATCCTTTATGTACGGCCAGCACGTAACCTTCAGATCACGGGCCACCGCATGCGCCAGTTCGATAAGCGCCTTACGGGCCAGCGCATCCCCCTCAGGCAGGTTGCGGGCATCGCGACAGATACGGAAATACGGGCTGTCACGGTCATCACCGTCGGGCAAGGTGACCTTGCCGCCAATCGCCTTACCGGCCTTGCGCAGGGCGCTGTCGGTGGATTTATCGGCAATGATCTTCGCACAGAGGTCGGCATAGAGACGGGCGGATGCGCGGTCGAGCTGTGCCATCAGGCTTTCTCCCTCTGGGGTGTGGCTGGGTGATCTTGCGGACGACTGAACCGAAGGCGGGGGCGCATCCCCGAACGGGGGGCGGTTCGGGGATGCGCGGCCGGTTGCCCCGGACAAGGGGGGCG
>JBCEBX010000341.1:0-10639 GCA_039206455.1 Asticcacaulis sp. | reverse complement strand
GAACTGAGTGTGGTGTTCCAGCCGATTGTCCACATCAAGACCCGTATCCCCATAGCTTTTGAAGCGCTGGCGCGTTGGCAAAGCCCGCTGCTTGGCCGTGTGTCGCCGGTGGAATTCATTCCCGTGGCGGAACGTTCCGGTATGATTGGTCTGCTGACCCGCCAACTCCTCAAAAAAGCGCTGGCTACGGCCACCCAATGGCCGGAAGGCTTACGCCTGTCGTTTAATCTGTCGGCACATGACCTTTCATCCGCCGAAGGGGTTTTACGCCTGATCGCCATCGTCAAGGCCTCAGGCTTTGACCCGAAACGGCTTGATTTTGAGATTACCGAAACCGCCGTCATGCACGATGTCAATGAGGTGACAGAGGCGATCAATACGCTCAAAGCTTTGGGCTGCGGCATTTCCCTTGATGATTTCGGCACAGGCTTCGCCTCCTTGAGCCAGATGCACGCCTTGCCCCTTACGCGCATCAAGATTGACCGCAGCTTTATCGTCAATATCGACCAGAAACCGGCCAGCTATAAGATCGTTAAATCGCTGGTGACACTCTGTACGGATATGGGGCTGGGCTGTGTGACCGAAGGCGTCGAAACTGAAGCCGAGGCCCGCGTGCTTCTGCAACTGGGGTGTGGCACCGCGCAAGGCTATTTCTATAGCCAGCCCTTGCTGGCCACCGAGATCGATTCCTATCTGGCTGAGGTCAAAACCCACCCTTCAAGCCTGCTGGCCTAGACTAAGGCGCGTGTGACAGGCACAGTGCCTCTCAGGGCTTTTATCAGGCCCGCCCAAGACCGCTGTCTTTTTGCCACCTTAAGCCCTGTCCTGATCGGGTCTGAAACCCTGTGGCTTTTCAACGGAGTTTGTATTGAAATATTCGTCCTATCTCTCCGGCCTTGCCCTTGCGGTCGTGTTCAGCGCGCCGGCGCTGGCGCAAAGTCCCATCAGCCCGCGCTTTAATGCCGACCCCTCGCCGCATGTGTTTAATAACCGGATATATGTCTATGCGACAGATGATGCCTCCAATTCAGGGGCATACTGGGATTCGACAAGCTGGCGGCTCTATGCCTCGGACGACCTGAAAACCTGGACCGACGAAGGGGCCTTCTTGTCGGTCAGCGTATTCGTCTGGGCGAAACCTGATGCCAAGGCATGGGCACCGGGGGCTATTGAACGTAATGGCAAATATTATTTCTATGCACCTGTGGGGGGCGATAAGATCGGTGTAGCCGTCGCCGACAAACCCGAAGGCCCGTTCCGCGATGCCCGTGGTACGCCGCTGGTCGATAAGGCGCTTCATGCCAATGCCGGTGACGAACCGATCGACCCGCATATCTTTATTGATGCGGATGGTCAGGCCTATATGACCTTTGGCACGCGTGTGCCCAAAATCGTCAAATTGAAACCGGACATGATCACGCTGGGTGGCCCGATCAAAGACCTTGTGATCAACGGTTTTCCTGAGGATGACCCTAAGAAGACCTATGGGGAAGCGCCCTTCATCCACACACACGCCAATAAGTATTATTTTACCTTTTCTACCGGCTGGCCCGGCCAGATTGTCTACGCTACGTCTGATAAGCCAGAAGGGCCGTATACCTATCAGGGGGTTATACTTGACTACCTGAAAATCTCGACCAACCATCAGGCCATCCTTGAGCACGACGGTCGCACATGGCTGTTCTATCATGACAACCTGTTGCCCGGCGGCGGTTCGCATCGCCGCTCGATCACCTTTCAGGAAATGACCTATGGCCCAGATGGACGCATTCATCCGGTGCCCCTGCCCTCAGCTTCGTTGAAGAAATAGTATGACATCCCTCCTTAATCGCCGCACCCTTATGCACGGCCTCACGGCTTCAGGTCTGACGCTGTCTGCCCTCAGTGTAAGCTCATCCGCTCAGGCTGCCGGAAATAAGCATTTTGTCTTCAGCTATTTCAAAAACAAGGACCGTCAGGCGCAAGGCCTACATCTGGCCATCAGCGCCGATGGACGCCGCTACGAGGCCATAGGCAATGGTCAGCCGCTGTTGGTACCTAAGGTTGGTGAGGGGAAGCTGATGCGCGACCCGTGCCTGCTTAAGGACCCGCAGCGTGAGCTTTACCATCTGGTCTGGACGACCGGCTGGACGGATATTACTATCGGTTATGCCTCGTCGCCCGATCTGATTAACTGGTCAGAACAGCGGGCCATACCTGTCATGCAGGCGTTTGAGGGTACGCGTAACACCTGGGCGCCTGAGGTGATCTATGACGATAAGGCCGGTCATTTTATGATTTTCTGGTCGAGCACCATTACCGGTGCCTTTCCGGAAACCGCCGGACAGTCAGAGGATAATTACAATCACCGGCTCTATTATACGACGACAAAGGATTTCCTGACCTTCAGTGAGACCCGCCTGCTCTACGATCCGGGCTTCAGCGTTATTGACGCCAGTTTTCTGCGTCGCAAGGGCAAGCTCTATATGTTCGTCAAGGATGAACGCCTGAGGCCTGAGCATAAATATCTGCAATGGGTCGAGGCGCAATCACCGACCGGGCCGTTTTCACCGTTGTCAGAACCGATTACGGAATCCTGGGTCGAAGGACCAACGGCGATTAATCTCGGCAAGGAGGTTCTGGTCTTTTTTGACAAATACCGGACGAACCAGTTCGGGGCCGTGGCAACACGTGATTTCGTCACCTGGCGTGATGCCACCGCCGATATTGTTATCCCGCAAGGAGCCAGTCACGGAACGATCATTCCCATCAGTCGAAATCGCTACAGACGTCTCAAGGCCCTTATTCCTTAAGGGGTAACGCTCATGCCGTCTGTTCGGGGTTTCGGTTTTATAACCGGAGCCCCTTTTCTTTTCCAAAAATCATTAAACCTCTGAACGGGTTAGAGTGGTTAGACTCTTTTAGAGAAGTTAAGCGTCTGATGATGTGAATTTTGTTATTTTGATTCAGAGCTTTACCGGCCTTGGCGGTTCCTGAAGTATCAGGTTTTTGTTCCTGAAAGATCAGGGGATAGTTCCTGATGTGTCAGGGGGTTGTCCCTGATAGATCAAATGTCGTTCCTGATGTGTCGAAGCCTTGGGGAATGTGCCCAGAATTTGAATCTATTTCCGCAGGCCACAGAGGAAAAAGGTTCAAACTGATTCTATGTGAGTCAAGTTATTAACAGTAGCGGAATCTGTGCCTCAGTGATGTTGTCACTTCGGGAACGCCTGCGAAAAACGCACAGGCCTTAACGCAGCTGGAAGCGGTTTTTTTCGTGATAGCGTTTTACGAAACCGATAAAGGCACTCTGGTAACGATCAGGAGAACGCTCAGGGTCTTCGCTGATCCAGTTCCGAAAATCCTGATGCAGGGCGTGAAAATCCCATCCGCGATAATGGGTGCGCAGATAGGTCAGGGTTTCTTCGGTGATATAGTTGCGCGGCTCACCGGTGTTTGATCGGGAGGTCGCCGTGCGTTGATCGGAGGCTGCCGGTACGGGTATGGCCGGTGTAGCCTTGGGTTCTACCTGTGGCGCTACCGGTAATTTTGGTGTGGCTGATTTTGATACGGCCTGACGCTTCATCAGCAGCAGAGGCTCACGCGAATTGGCGGCCTCAACCAGCTCAAGGCTATAGCCTGGCAGGTCATTGCGTTTCACAATGGCACTGATCTCGAATTTAAAGCGACGATACTGACCTTCGGCTCCGGACTTTTCAAACAGGGTGGGCATGGCGATGGCAAAGCCGTCTTCCCCTGCCCCGCCGGCATGTTTGCGTGCGACCTTATAGAGCCAGCGCTCCCGACCGCCGGTAATATCAAAATAGGCGCGATCAATTGATAAGACGCCCCCATTCATTAAGACGCCATCATAGAACCAGCTGGAAAGCGAAATGCTTAAGCCGCGCGAACGCTCGGTCTTGGCATCAACAAGCTGGCTCCAGTTATCCAGCCAGGAAAAGGTCGCCTCGCGGCGTTGTTCGGCGCGGATGTTGGTTTTGATGGTGGTCGATTGCAGCCGGTCAAGGGCGGCCCCAAGAAGCTCATAGGAGCGACCGGAAATGGGTCTGCCGATTGAGCGCAACAGATCATAGGGCATGATCTTAAGGACGCGAGGGATATCATTGATGCGGCGTTGCTTCATATCATTGAGAACGCTGGCGCAATAGATGAGTATGTCCGCGTCCCATATGGTGGCCATACCGTAGTCTGGGTTTGAAGATACATGTACCCAGACCTTGCCGTCAGGTGAGGTGTAATCAATGGGCTTGAGGCGCTTTGATTTCGACAGGCTGAAAAAGGGGCGCTCCATAACCTCGCGCTGATCGCGCAGATTAAGGTCGGCCATGTAGGGAAGGAACAGGTCAATTTGTTCTGGTTTTTCCGGTATGTCCATGTGCCTGCCCTGAGTGTGGGATCCGCAGATCATCACGCCTTACGCGTTTCCCAGGGGAAACGTTTCGCTATCGTCGTTAATTGTCAGGATTCGCCCCGGAGAGTCGAATCCACTTTGTGCAAATGTTTCCCCGGGAAAACGCGATGTATTAGGTCAGGCCCTTCCCCTGAGACTCAAGCGCGCGAAGTGCTGACCTGAGCATGTCCAGCAGTTCTGGCTCGCTGGCACCCGACCCGGCATGCAGCCTGATGGAGACGCCGTTACGGTTGGCCGATAGAACGCTCAGGGCGGTGCGGCCATAGGCGGTATCAAAGCTGATGACCTGATCATCTGTGGTCTGGGTTTCTCCGGCATTAATCAGTCGCTTGACGACCTCGGGGGCGGGGAGGGGCGTGCCGTCAGATTGTTGACGCTTTAATTTTGCGGCGGCTTCTTTCATCTGACGCAGTCTGGTTGCGCCGTCAGGTTCGCTTAAGGCCTGAATTTTTTGCGCCAGCGGATAGCAGGCCTTTAACTGAATGTCAGCGGGACTGGCAAAGGCTTCGACGGCCCAGTCGGGCAGGGCCGCGACGCTCAGCATCTTTGATAGCCAGCCTTTAGACAGTCGCAGGCGTTCGGCCATGCGTGCCTGCTTGCCGTTATAATGCTCATCAAGCGCCTGCAGATAGGTGCGTGCGCGTTCAAAATCCGAGACATCCTTACGGGCGCGGTTTTCAATATCTGACAGGCGGAAGGCCGCTTCGTCATCCAGCGCATGGACCTGCGCCAGAAACATCATGTCGGGATAGTTGTTGGCCCGTAGCCATGAAATAGCCCAGTGACGACGTGATCCGGCAATGACTTCGTAGTCATGCGCCGGATCATTGCTGACGCGACGGACAATAGCCGCCACCTTCTGACCACCTTCGGCCAGGATGGCGTCAATCAGATCGCGGCAATTATCCTCGTTGAGGGTTTCCTGATGCCGTGGGTTGCCGTGCCAGATTCGGACGCGGGCCGGATCCAGCAAAAGCTGTGTAACCTGTTTCACTTCGCCGGTAGCGACGCGGGCCAGAGCTGATTCGCGGGCCAGAAGAGTCATGGTTGACTTGGGATTAGGGCGCGCGGGCTCTTCGGCGGGTCTGGGGGCGGCAGGGGTTTCGGCGGGGGCCGGATCAGAGGATAGGAGCGAGGACAGATAGTCGGACTGACGTTTGGACATGTGAATGGGCCTTTTGGTTCAGCTAGACAGCGAGCGAGTCGAGACGGGCGGCTTCGTTACGGCCCCAGCGCTGGCGGATAAGTTGCTCAACCTGTGACATGGCTTCGTCGATATTCGAGCGGCAGCGCTTGTGGGTTTTGGGAGTGCCGATCGGCTTTTCGAGTTCATAAACCGTCATCATGCGCAGGGCGGCATGGCTGATTTCAGCCGATTCCAGAATGGGTACAGGCAGAAGGGCCGGGCCGAAGGTCTGTTCCATAATGCGCTGAATCATCGAATGGCTTGGGTCATTGGCGTTGAATTTCGAGCAGATCAGGCGGCAGAAATCATATTCCACCTTGATGCCGGCCTCTTGTAGCTGCTCAATGACCTGCCCCATCATCGACAGAAACTGAACCGTCGAACAGAAGTCGGGCGTGGTCGCGGCCAGCGGCACCAAAAGGGCATTGGCCGCCTGCATGACCGTCAGCGAGATGGTGCCAAGCGCGGGCGGGGGGTCGAGCAGGATGATGTCATAATCCTGCGCCAGATCGTTAAGCCCTTGTTTTAATTTTCTAAAACGTGAGGCCAGCGTCCCGCCACCCGATGACCCGGCCGCCGCCAGTTCATATTCAACGTCAAACATCTGAAGGTTTGACGGGATCAGATCGACATTGGGCCAGATGGTTTTTTTGATGGCGTAACGCAGGTTGTCCTGCGTCGGCTCAATCGACAGATAGGGGTAAAGCGTCTCTTCGCGGCGGATGTCAAAGTGCGGATTGAAGCCGAACAGCGTGGTCGTGGTCGCCTGACTGTCGCAATCGACGACGAGGACGCGATAGCCCTGAACGGCGAGATAATGGGCCAGATGGGTGGTGACAGTGGATTTGCCGACGCCGCCTTTGAAGTTCTGAACGGTGATGATGGCCGGCGGGTCTTCGGGGGAGCGGCGCGGGGAGGCCCCAAGCACCTGACGCATATTCAGCAGAGCGGGGATATCATAGCCTAAACGGCGGCCCGATTCGCTTTCCGGCGGTGGCGGCAGGCGTCCGTCCTGCTCGGCCATACGTATACGATTGGTCGAACAACCGAGCAAATCGGCGACTTCGGCAATGCCTAAACGGACGTTCAGTTGCTTGATAGCACCGGGTAAAAAGGCAGTCTTTCTAAGACGTTCGACCATCTGTTCACCGGCTTCGGCGAGACGACCAATGCGGTCAGCCTCACTTGGAACGGCCCCTGTTAACGGAACACCTGACCACTGATTTGCATTCATTTTAATCACCCGACGCCAAATTGAATGAATATTGTAAGATCAACATCCTAAAATGTTCAATGGGTGAGTATGATTAATTTAACATTAACGGCGAAAAAGGGACAAAAACGGCGATTTTAATGCGATTAAAGGCCACCCCATTTTCCCGTTTCCACCCACAAGGCTCGGTAACTCAGCTCACGCGCCCACCTGTTCACGCCCCACAGAGGTGAAGATACGAAACGTGATGGTCAGAGTGACGCATGTAATTATACACGGTTGCGAATGAATATCATTGGTGATAATGGCGGTGTCTCATCATGATGATGATCCCCCTAAAGGCCCGGGCCAATGAATTTCCACACCTCCTCAGAAGATATGGCTTCAGCGACATCGACCGGTCAGACCCTGTCGGTTTCGCTGGTTGATGGGAAGGGCAGGGGGCGCAAAACCAACGGGGCAGCGATTGCCATTGGTATATCTCTGGCCTTGCATGGGGCTCTGGCGGCCTATCTGATCACGACACGTTATATTATCCCCGCACCGGAAATGCAGGAGACGGAAGCTATACTGGTCAGTATGGCGCCGATGGTGACGTCCCAGCCAGAGGATAAGCCGCAGCCGCCACGCCCGCCAGTGGAGGCAAAGCCCGTCATTCAGCCGCGTCCGACACCGGCCCCGCTGATTCAGCAGGTGCCGCCTCTGCCGTTACCGCCCATTAAGCCCGATACAGGCCCGCCCGCGCCGCCGGTACAGGGGCCGGTAGCGGTCAGTTTGACGAGCCGCGCGCCCGCAGCCGCGGCGGTCGGGCCGCAAAATGATTTTGTCGGGGTCGATGTCGACATGGCCCTGACCAATAATCCGCCGCCCGCCTATCCGCCGCAGGCCAAGGCCCGGCACGAGCAGGGAACGGTCATACTCCGGCTTCAGGTGCGCGGCGACGGTTCGGTGGGCGAGGTGCAGGTGCGTAACTCCAGCGGCTCTATGCGGCTCGATCAGGCGGCGAGCGAGGCGGTCAGGCGCTGGAAGTTCAAACCGGCGACGCAAGGGGGCCGACCTGTGGAGTCATGGGCCATTGTGCCGATCAGCTTCGGTTTCCGCAAATCGCGTGACCATCGTCGCGGGGGGCATGGCCGGTCTCAGGATCGGGGCGGGCCACCGGAAGGTGAAGGCGCCGAAAACCGTTTAGAAAATAATATCTAACATACACAAGGAGATACCATATGAATGCGATAAGGGGGTTGTTGTCATCTGCGGCAACACTGGCGCTGCTGATCAGTGCGCCTGCGGCTCTGGCCCATAGCCAGTGGCTGTTGCCGTCCACCACGCAGGTGGCGGTGTCGACGAATCCACAGCGTCCGGCCTATGTGTCCGTAGATGCGGCGTCGTCGAACGGCCTGTTCTATGCCGATCACAATGCCATGCGCCTGACTAATCTGAAGATTACCGGCCCTGACGGTGCGGTAATTGAACCTGAAAATGTGGCGACCGCGCGTTATCGCTCGACCTTCGATGTCAAGCTGGCGGCTCCGGGCACCTATCGTATTGCTTCGGTAAGCCAGGGCGTGTCCGCGACCTATAAGGTCGGTGAGGAAACCAAGACCTTCCGGGGTACGGAAGAGGCCCTGACCAAGGAAGTACCTGCCGATGCCGCAGAGCTTAAGGTCAGCCGCAGCTTTGGCCGCGTGGAAACCTTTGTGGTGGCCGGTGCGCCGTCTGAGATTACGCCCGTTGGGGCCGGGCTTGAGATCTATCCGCTTCAGCCGGTCACCGATCTGGTGGTTGGTGAAACCGCGCGGTTCCGTGTGTTGTTCAATGGACAGCCCGTGCCGAACCTTAAGGTCAAGATCGTACCCGGCGGGGTGCGTTATCGCGGCGAGCTGGGGGACGAAATCCTTACGGCAGATGCCAATGGCGAGGTAGCTGTGGACTGGAAGCTGGCGGGGCCATACTGGCTCAATGCCGCCTATCCGCCACGTCCTGAAGAAGATGACGATGATGATCACGGGCCACAGGCAAAACCGGCGGCGGCCACAGCGGCGCCAGCGACACCGCAAAGACGTGAAATGCCGCCCCTCAGGGCGTCTTATTCGGGCACATTCGAGGTGCTGCCCTTCTGATCGCCTTTCCGGATAACGGAAAGGTCAGGGCCGGACGGACGGGTTGTGGGGCCTGTCTGTCCGGCCATTTATTATGTTACCGGCCATTGTTTTAAAACGCAAAATTCCCGCCACGCCACCTGTGTTGAATTTGCGACACACTCGCAATATTAATAGCAGGCAACGATATTTTTGAGCGTGTTGCCCTTGCAATATGACAGAACTCGGATATTGCACCTGACAATTATTCGCAAAATATTGCCCGAGTAATTCACCCATTACGGGTTTTTCACAGGTGCTGTCGGATGGACAATATCGACAGAACCCTTTCAGAAAAGACATGCAGATGATACGCAACCGCAAACATGTTTCCCATCCTTATCTGACGGCAGCGCTGATGGCAGCGGCCGCCGTTCCGGCGCTGGCGGGGGCTGCCGCCGCACAGGATAAGGTGCTTCAGGGGGTAAATGTTACCGCAGAAGAAGACACCTACAAGGCTGATGTGGTGTCTTCGCCCAAGCAGACGCAGGCGCTGGTCAATACGCCACAGACCATTCAGGTTATCCGCAAGGAAGTGATTCAGGAACAACAGGCGACGACCCTGATGGAAGCCCTGCGCAACACGCCGGGCATTACGATGCAAATGGGTGAAAATGGTAACAGCACCTCTGGGGATGCCTTCCAGATGCGGGGATTTGATACGTCGGCGTCCCTGTTGGTAGACGGTCTGCGCGACCGCAGTGCCGCGACTCGTGATACGTTCAACATTGAGCAGGTTGAAGTGGTCAAAGGGCCGGGCGGCGCGGATTCGGGCCGGGGTTCGTCTTCGGGCTATATCAACGTTTCGACCAAGCAGGCGTCGCTTGATGATGCGGCTTCGGCGTCGGTCAGCGCCTATAGTCAGGGTGGTGCGCGCGGATCAGTTGATGTGAATCGTGCGATTGGTGAAACCAGCGCCCTGCGGGTTAACGTGATGACGCAGGACATCGACACGGCGGGTCGTGATTACGTCAATCGTGCCGGTTATGGGGCCGCTGTGGCCTATGGGATCGGCCTTGAAACCGGCACCCGTTTTCACCTGTCGGGTCAGTATCTGAACTTTGATAATACTCCGGACGGCGGTATTTCGTCGATCGGTCGCGAAGGGTTCTACAACGCCAATGCTGACATCAGAAATGGTGTCGCTACACGCTCAGAAAACTTCTATGGCAGCCGTAACGATTTTGAAAAGCAGGAGCAGGGTTCGGTTACGGCCAAGTTCGAGCATGATTTCGCCGCCGGTATCTATTTTACCAATCTGAGCCGCTGGTCAAACACCTCACTGGAGCGCATCCTGACGGGGGTTATGAACGTTGCGGCACCAACGCCTTCGGACCCTTCAACATGGACCTTGTCACGCTCACGTCAGCGCGTGAACCAGAAGACCGAATCCTTTAATAATATTTCCAATTTCGCCACGCGCTTTAATACGGGTGTTCTGGCGCACGATGTGGCGTTCGGCTTTGAATATTCGGATGAAAAACATAACACCGGCACCTTTAGCAGCACCGGTCTGAGCACGGCTCCGGCTAACCTGTATAATCCGAATGCGGGCGACGCCATGCACACGCCCTATTTCAACGGCTGGAACGAAACCCATACCAAGGTAGCCTCTGCCTATGTATTTGACACGATTTCATTCGGTGAAAAGTGGCTGGTCAATCTGGGCGTTCGTACAGACAGCTATCGTC
>JBCEBX010000340.1:0-2662 GCA_039206455.1 Asticcacaulis sp. | reverse complement strand
CTGGGAGGATTTCTCGCGTGTCAATCTCTATGCGGCGGATATTCCCGGCGTGGAAGCCGATATGAACGAGATGCGCGTCTATCACTATGGCGGGGCCTTCTCCCATGTGGTCGGCTATGTCGCCAAGGTGTCCGAGGCCGACCTTAAGGCCGAAGGCGAAAACCCTGACCCCATGCTGCTGCACCCGGGGTTCCGTATCGGCAAACAGGGCGTCGAAAAGGCCTTTGAAAAGCAGTTGCGTGGCGTATCCGGCGCCCAAAAGGTAGAGGTTAACGCCGTCGGCGGCATTGTCGCCGAAGACCCGACCGGTACCCGTCCGCCGGTGCCGGGCGAGGACATTACCCTGACCATTGATGCCGAGGTGCAGCAACGCGCCCTCGAAGTCTTCGGTGAGGATTCCGGCTCGGCGGTACTGATGAACGTGCACAATGGCGAGGTCCTGTGCATGGCCTCGGCCCCGTCCTTCGACCCGAACCTCTTTGTCTCGGGCATTTCAACCAAGGCCTATCGCCTGCTGGCTGATTATGAACGCCGCCCCTTGCTTGATAAGGCGATCGGTTCGACCTTTGCCCCCGGCTCGACCTTTAAAATGGCAACGGCTCTGGCCTTTCTGGCCGCTGGCATCGACCCGAAGGAGCGTGTCGTCTGTCGCGGTTCTTACCCCTTCGGGCGACGTAATTTCCGGTGCTGGCGCGCAGGCGGACATGGCTCAGTTGATATGAATGACGCCATCAAGCATTCGTGCGACGTCTATTTCTATCACCTGTGTAACCGCGCGGGCGTCGACCGCATATCCGAGACCGCCCATAAGCTGGGTCTGGGCGAACTGTTCGACCTTGAGATCGCCGGACAGAAAAGCGGCGTCATCCCGTCGACGGAATATAAGCGCAAGAATTTCAAAAACGATCCCAAATGGCATCCGGGGGAAACCCTGTCCGTGGCCATTGGTCAGGGCTATACGCACGTTTCGGCCCTGCAACTGGCGGTCTATACGGCACGTATTGCCAATGGCCATAAGGCCGTGACGCCGCATCTTGTGAAAAAAATCGGCAAGGTCGATCTCGACTTCAATTTTGCCGATATCGACATTCCGCCCGAACATCTTCAGCTGGTGCGTAACGGCATGAACGCCGTGAGTAACGACTCTGACGGTACGGCCTTCCGTAACTCGCAGCTTAATCTCGGCGACATCAAGATGGCCGGCAAGACCGGTACAGCACCGGTGATCAACTATGATCGGGCGGGGCCACGTCGCGCCACCCAATGGCGTAACAAGGACCACGGCCTTTATGTCTGTTATGCGCCCGCGGATAATCCCAAATATGCGCTGGCCGTCGTGGTTCAGCACGGGGTCGCCGGTGGCACGGTCGCCGCCCCCAAGGCGCGTGAAATCATGAAGGTGGCCCTGCTCAAGGACCCGGAAATGCAGGCCCGCATCGTCAGGCCGCCGCCCCCTGAGGTACCGGATGAGCCGCTTATCATGCCCGAAGCCGACGCCTCTGCCGATGTTTCGCAACCCGCTGCGCCTGCGGCGGATGATTTCGTTCCTCCAACCCCTTAAGGATTATCATGGCCGAAAGCGCAATGACCCGCCGGGGCGAGCGGGAAAGATACGACAACAAGCTGTTACAGATCGACACCGGTCTGGTGCTGTCCATCAGCGCCATTGCCGGTATCGGGGCCCTGATGCTTTACAGTGTCGGCGGCATGTCATGGGAGCCGTGGGCCTATAACCACTTGCTACGCTTCGGCCTGTGTTTTCTGGTGATGATCGGGCTGGCCATTGTCGACCTGAGGATCTGGCTGCGACTGAGCTATCCGTTTTATCTGTTCTCCCTTCTGCTGCTGGTCGCCGTTGAGGTCGCCGGTGAGGTGCGCATGGGCGCACAACGCTGGCTGACGCTCGGGCCGGTGACGCTTCAGCCGTCCGAATTCATGAAACTGGCCATCGTCATGGCCCTGGCACGCTGGTATCACGAAAGCTCTGCTGAAGAGGCCAAGTTTCACTGGAAACTGATAGTGCCGTTGTTGATGATCGCCGTGCCGGTGCTTCTGGTGGCCCATCAGCCCGATCTCGGCACCGCCATGCTGATCCTGCTGACCGGATTGGCGGTGATGATTGTCGCGGGCCTCGACTGGCGCATTATCGGGGCTTCCGTCGCTGCAGGTGTCGCCGTTGTGCCGTTCTTCGTTATCTTCGTCATGCACAACTATCAGCGCGAACGGGTGCTGACCTTCCTCAATCCCGAAGCTGATCCTTCGGGGGCCGGTTATCACATCCTGCAATCGAAAATCGCCATGGGTTCCGGCGGCTTGCTGGGCAAGGGTCTGGGGCTGGGGTCACAGTCTCAGCTAAACTTCCTGCCGGAAAAGCACACCGACTTCATTCTGGCGGCGGTGGCCGAAGAACTGGGCTTTGTCGGCGGCCTGACGGTGTTTCTGCTCTATGCCGCCGTGGTGTTTATCTCCATCCGCATCGCCAACCTGTCGCATAACCATTTCGGACGGCTGGCGGTAGCCGGGGCCACCGCGACCTTCGCCCTCTATGTGCTGATTAACGGCGCCATGGTCATGGGCATGGCCCCGGTCGTCGGCGTACCGCAACCGCTTCTGTCCTATGGCGGCTCGGTCATGCTGACCGTGATGATTGCCTTCGGTCTGG
>JBCEBX010000339.1:3831-10685 GCA_039206455.1 Asticcacaulis sp. | reverse complement strand
GTGATAGCCGCCTCAAGGGTTTCCGGCTTCAGCTTGAAACCGGTCTCAAGTTCACCCACAGCGATAACCGGCGTGCCACCGGCCAGAAGCACCATATCAGGATAGGACACCCAGTAAGGCGCGGGAATGATGACTTCGTCGCCTGCGTTGAGTGAGGCCATCATGGCATTATAGATCACCGGCTTGCCGCCCGGAGACACCGATACCTGAGACGTCTTGTAGGTCAGGCCGTTTTCACGCTTGAACTTTTCTACAATCGCCGCCTTCAGTTCAGGAATACCGTCGACGTCCGTATAGCGGGTTTCGCCGCGCTTGATGGCCTTGATGGCGGCTTCACAGATGTTTTCCGGTGTGTCGAAATCAGGCTCACCGGCTCCGAGTGAAATGACTTTTTTCCCTTCGCGGGCCAGTTCGCGGGCCTTGGCGGTCACTGCAAGCGTGGGGGAGGGCTTTACGCGCTTAAGCGTGGCGGATTCTGAAAAGGTCATGATCGGGACTTTTTGAATAGCGATTGAGGAAACTGGCACTCTCTTTACGCGCACATGCCGGTTTGTCCAGCCTTGTCTGACGGATTTCACGGCGGATTTGCGACATTTTCTCAGGACGTGATTATCGGGACGCTTTCTGGAGCAGCCTAAAGACATTTAGTCACATATTTCATAAAATATGGTGCGAACGCTTTTTCAAAATCACCTGGCTGGATTCAAGGTACGAAAACACTGCAAGAACAATATAAGCTTTTGCTGATTGTATAAGTGGTTTAGGGCGAATAAATGGGCTAATAAGTATCAGAGTTCCTGAGGGTTTGGGGCGGGTTATTTTACCTGATGGGTCTATAGTGCCTGCGACTCGCACTACTCATTGTCTCGTCAGCTAATGATATTAGATCTGGATATCCCACCTATGATTGATCTGAGATTTGAAATTTGTGCGCGGGGAGATATTCTGCCTAAACTCCAGGGGATCGCTTGCGATCCGGCATTGGACGATTATCGTTCTTTACTTGTTTATATTTGTGATGCTTTGGACGGACACATAGAGTTCCGTGTATCTGGATTCGGAGAGGCAGACTGGCCCGTCACGGTATCTACGGATCTTCCTGTATTTCTTGAGGAAGTTCCAAATGCACTTATGCGTGCAAAGAGGGGTGATTCATTTGAGATTGATTTTTACGAGCAGGGAATTCAACGAAAATTAACATTTCAACCCCAAGGCTCAATGTTTCTGATCGCTTGCTATTCAGGGACAGAATGGGTGCCTTGTCCGGACACCTTGGAAATTGATCAAAATTATACTTCTATGATGATCGAGCATTCTCTTATGTGCTTTTTAGAAATTTTGAAAAAAGTATCTCCCGAAGTATTTCATCACCCTTGGTTGGTGGCTTGGCGGTGTGGAGAGTAAGGTTACAGATAACCTCACGTATCGTGTTCACAGGGCATATATGATTGGGCTGAGTTCTCGTGAGTGGTCTGAGCATGGAAGTCGGTTTGTCCTGTCTGCCGCACATGTCGTCTTGATTTCTTTTCAGCGGTGCCGCACAAGGCCTCTATGACGCAACCTTCTGAACCTTTGTGGAAGCGCCTCGGCACCTTTGTCACGACTCTGGATGCCAAGGCTGTGCGAGCGGTGTGGGTGACACTGGCCCTGTTTGCTATGGTCGGGCTGGTTTTCTTTATCGGGCGGACAGAGTGGGGCATTGAGGCGACGCACGCCCTTGAGCACTGGATGGCGGAATACCGCCAGTCGCCTCTGGCTGTATTTATTGTCATTCTGGTCTTTACCCTGTCGGCCTTTATCGGTGTGCCGCAATTTGTGCTGATTGCTGCCTGCGTTGTGGCTTTCGGGCCATGGTGGGGCTTTGTCTATAGCTGGATAGCGACCATAGTTTCTGCCGCCGTGACCTTTTATATGGGCCGGATTATCGGGGCGGAAACCCTGCAAAAGATTGGCGGCAGCAGCCTGAATCGCCTGTCGGCCTATATTGGCAAGAACGCGTTTATGGCGTCTTTTATTATCCGAAATGTGCCGTCCGGGCCGTTTATCGTCGTAAATATGGCCTTTGGTGTGTCCCACGCATCGTTCTGGGCATTCCTCAGTGGCTGTGCCCTAGGGGTTATACCGAAAAATGTGCTGGTAGCGCTGTTTGGGTCTTCGCTGGCGCATATCTCAGCCGGTGGTGACTGGAAGGTGGGGCTGTTGATCCTGCTGATCGCGGTAATATGGCTGGGGATTGTGATCGGGGCACGTCATCTGGTGGAGCGCTGGCGTCGTAACCGCGCCTGATTCGCCGACCTCAGGCAGAAGAAAATTTTTACCTGAGATTACGCCTCTTTGCAGAAACTTGATGACATCGCTGTCATTTCTGTGATTATTGAGGCTGTAATTTTGTCAGACAAATCAAAAGCTTTATGCTAAATTTGACTCGCAAATGCAAAAAAAGATCGCCCGGTTCATTTTTCGATTGCAAAAATGCGGCAAAACGCGTTTTTTGAAATTTGATTTATTTAATCGGTGCGGGCCTAAAGATAACCTCTTAGTCACCATAACCTACAGGTAGGGTACATGTCTGAACCTTCAAGCACCGCAAAGAGTGGCGGCAGCGGCCTAGTGCTGGCTGTTATATACGTCACCGCGCTATTTTTCATCTGGGCTTTCGTAACGAATCTTCTCGATCCGCTGCTGAAGGCGATGAAGACCGTATTCACGCTTAACAATGTCGAAGCCAATCTGACCGGTTTCGCCTTCTTTATTGCCTACGGGATCGCGTCTTTCCCGTCAGCCGCTTTCCTGTCGAAATTCGGCTACGCCAAATCTATCATTCTGGGGCTTGGCGGGATTGTTGCAGGCTGTTTGCTGGCGATCGTCGCCACCAAGGTGCAGTATTATCCTGTCTTCCTTGTCGCCCTGTTCACCATGGCATCCGGGGTTACGCTTTTGCAGGTTGCGGCCAACCCGCTCATTGCCTCTCTGGGCAATGTAAAGGATTCGCACTTCCGTCTTAACCTATCTCAAGCCTTCAACTCACTAGGTGCCGCCTGCGGTATGTACTTCGGGGCCGTGTTCCTTCTGAAGGGCGATATCTATCAGGAAGGCGTCGTTGTCACCGAAGCCCTGCGTCAGGAAACCTTCAGCTTCGTGAACAATGTTTACCTGCTGATTGCGGTTGCCCTGACTGTCTTTATCGGTGCCATCTGGCTTATCCGTCAGCGGATTACCGACGCAGCCCCAAAGATGGGCACGCTGGTATCGCCGTTCTCGGCCCTGACGTCCAAATGGGCCAATCTCGGCGCTATTGGTATCTTCCTTTATGTTGGTGCCGAAGTGGCTATCTCGCTTAACCTTCTGTTGTTCCTTGAGCAAAAGAACGTTCTGGCCGTTGGCGCTCAGGATGCCGGTAAGCTGATTACCTTCTATATGCTGTTCGCTATGATCGGTCGTTTCTTCGGTTCGGCCCTGCTGAAATTCGTCAAGGGCTATGTCCTGCTCGGTATCTTCGCGGTTGGTGCCATTGCACTGTCGGCTGTGGTTATCGGCACCAATGCGCTTGTACCCGAAGACCTGAATTCGACGGTCAACCTGCTTGGGGTTAACCTGCCTCTGACCACGGGTATTATTCCGGGGGCTGCGGCGGTTCTGATCGGCTTCTTCAACTCGATCATGTTCCCGACCATCTTCACCCTGACTCTGGAACGCTCGACGGCACCGACTTCGGCAACGTCCGGTCTTCTGGTCTGCGCCATCGTTGGTGGGGCCGTTCTGCCGCTGATCTTCGGTTTCATTACCGACCAGACCGGCAGCCGTTCGTTCGGTTTCATCGCGCCTCTGCTGTGCTACGTCTATGTTCTGTGGTTTGCGTTCGCGGCACCTAAGGCCCCGACCCATGCCATCGAAGAGGGCGTGTCGTCAGGACACTAAAAGACTAAGGGCCGGCAACCTCTGCTGCGGGGGCGGGGTTGCCGGTACTAAGTGCTTACATAATAAACGCCTATACCCCGCGCTCAGGATGTGAAATGCTCTATATCGGCGTTGATTTCGGCGGCACCAAGATTGAAGCCGCTGCGCTTTCCCTTGGCGGAAAGTTTCTTGCGCGTAAGCGGGAAGCCAACCCCGGTAACTATGACGATGCCTTACGCATTGTCCGTGATCTGGTTCTGGCTGTTGAGGCCGAGGCCCGTGCAGCAGACCCTTCATTACAAAACATAACCGGAAGTGTGGGCATTGGCTCGCCCGGTTCTGTATCCCCGCGCACGGGACTCATGCGCAACTCCAACTCCTTATACTTGAACGGACGCACCTTTCGGGAAGACCTTGAGAAGGTACTTGGCCGTCCGATTCGTCTGGCCAATGATGCCAATTGTCTGGCCTTAAGCGAAGCCGTGGACGGTGCCGCCAAGGGCGCGCAAAGCGTTTTCGCCATCATTATCGGCACGGGGTGTGGCGGTGGTCTGGTGATCAACGGACGTCTTGTCGAAGGGGCCAATGGCATCGCCGGTGAATGGGGCCACATGCCGTTACCCTGGCCAAACCCCGAAGAAGTGCCCGGCCCACGCAGCTGGTCAGGCCTTTATGGCACGATGGAAGAATGGGTGTCCGGCTCCGGTTTTGCCCGTGATTTCCGCGAAGTTTCAGGGCGTGACCTCAAAAGCGAAGCCATTATTGACGCCATGCGGGCTGGTGACGCGGAGGCTCAGGCCGCCTTTGACCGGTTGCTTGGGCGGCTGGGACGCGGCCTCGCTGCCCTGATCAATGTGCTTGACCCCGAAGTGTTTGTCTTTGGTGGCGGCCTGAGCAATGTGCCGGAAATCTATCAGCGCTTGCCCGATCTTATCCGCCCCTATGTCTTTTCGGATACGTGGGAAGCGAAACTCGTACCGGCACAATGGGGGGACAGTTCCGGCGTGCGGGGCGCAGCCTATCTCTGGGCGCAGAACGCTTAAGGGGGATGAGCATGCGGGGCTGGGTCACGGGTTTGCTCCTTATGCTTTTACCCCCACTCGCGGCGGCTGAAACGCCGCGTGTACACGTGACCGAAGGGTTTATTGAAGGCCAGACCCGTGACAACGGGGTACATATTTTTAAAGCTATTCCTTTTGCTGCGCCACCGACCGAGGGCTTACGCTGGCAGGCGCCTCAGCCGCCGCAAAAATGGCAAGGGTTGCGGGAAGCCCGTGACAGTGCGGCGCCTTGTTTGCAGGCCTCCTATGGCTGGAACGCAAAAGACGCCGAAACCAGTTCCGAAGACTGCCTTTATCTTGAGGTCGCCACGCCGGATTTGAAACCGGAAAAGCCGTTGCCGGTCATGGTCTATATTCATGGCGGGGCTAATCGCGCCGGTGCGGGGACGGGGCAGGTCTATTCAGCCATACCGGAAACGGGCGTGGTGCTGGTCAGTGTGCAATACCGTTTGGGTGTGTTCGGATTTTTATCCCATCCGGCCCTCAGTGCCGAGCAGGGCGGATATTCCGGTAACTATGCCCTGATGGATCAGATTGCGGCGCTTAAATGGGTAAAGGCCAATATTGCGGCCTTTGGCGGCGATCCGGAAAATGTCACCCTATTTGGGCATAGCGCCGGATCGCAGGATGTCGGTCTTTTGTTGACGGCACCTGAGGCCAAAGCTCTGTTCCATAAGGCAATCATGCAATCCGGCCTGCCACAGTTTGGTTTGCCCGTACGAACGCTGGCTGAAAACGAGGCGTTGGGCGTGACGCTGGCGGCTCAGCATAGTGCTCATGCGCCTGATGGTGCGGCGGCCCTGTCAGATTTGCGTCAGGCTGACGCGAAAATGCTTCAGGCCGCCGCCGATCAGCTTCAGCCGCCGATTGCCGATAAAGGCTTTATCTGGCTTCAGGCAACGGTGGATGGAAAGGTTCTGCCGGAAGCACCGGAAATCATTTTCCGCAAAGGCACGCAGGCAAAGGTGCCGTTGATTATCGGTGTATCAGCGCGCGAATTTGGCGGCGAAGAGGGGGGCTTGCCCGCCTGGCGGGCTATGGTCAGGGAGGCCTATGGGGATCATGCGGATAAGGCCCTGAAATATTACGGCCTCAGGGGATGGTTTGGCCGAAAATATGACCCGCTGTACGGCGTTGCCGGATTGGCCATTGCCACCGACGTTAATTTCCGTTGTCCGGCGGATTGGGTAGCGCGCCACCACACGGGCCCGACCTATCTGTATCAGCTTGAGGTGCATCGACCGGATGAAACCGGCCCTGTCAGGCATGGGTCTGAACTGCCGTTTGTCTTCGATGCGCCACGTGGAGCCGGTTGGCCACCACTGCGTGACTATTGGGTCGCTTTTGCCAAAACCGATACGCCGGATATATCATGGCCGGTCTATGGCAATGACAGAACCTACATGGCCTTCACTGCTGAAGGGCCAAAAGCTGCGCACAGACTCAGGATGCCTGTATGTGACTGGCTGGACAAGCCATAGACAGTTCCCGCAAGGGATTTCATGACCGGACAGTATAGTCCGGCATTAACAAGGGGAGTGAAGACCATGATAACAGTGAATATTAACCGGCGACATGTGGTGGCCGGTGTTGCCGCTCTCGGTTTTGGCGGTTTGACTTTCGGGGCAGCGGCTCAGGCCCAGCCCACACTGATCTATGCCGACGGGCCTAAATCCGGCTGGTGGATCGGGGGATGGTCAAAGCAGGAAATCGTGGATTTTGATGGCCAGAAACCGGTCAAGGTCACCATGGAAGGCTGGAACGCTGTCACTTTCCAGACCGGTACGCCGGTCAAGGGGGATGCCTACACCACCCTGACCATATTGTTGCACGGTGGTGATAAGGGGCGTCAGGAACTTAAGCTGAGTGCACGTCTGGGCGAAAAGGACTATGGCG
>JBCEBX010000339.1:0-3821 GCA_039206455.1 Asticcacaulis sp. | reverse complement strand
ATGATGTGGCGCTAAAAGACCTGAAGATTACAGGTGATTTCGACACGATCTTCATCAATAACAAAACGGCGGACGCTCAGCCGTCTTACTATATCAATCTGGTGCTGCTACAGTAGGCTCTAAGCCGTCTTCATCAGAGCTTCGCGTGTCGGTAGAAAGCGTTCATTGAACGGAAGTATACCGGCACCCCGTGCGGCGGCATCGACCGCCAGAGCTGCCCGCTTGACCTCGGCAATCTTCGGAATACGGGTATCCGACAATTGCCCGTAGGCCGCATTGAGACGGGCACACAGTTTTTCCAGAAACGCGGCGGGAACGCGGCCGCCGATATAATGGGCCTCAGGGTTGATGGCGCAGCTTAAGGTCAGGAAGGGCGCGTGCAGATGCGCGGCCGCATCTGAAATCCACTGATCAATGACCGTCAACCCTTTGCCCGAAAGACCTTCAAGATCCTGAGGTGTGGATACGGGAATACCTGCGGCGTTTAAACGGGCGTAGAGCGCCGAGAGGGAGACTTCATCCTGAAGCGTCGCAGTTTTGTGTCCGTCATCAGACATCACCGATACCGGCAGGAAGCCGATTTCCCCGCTTCGACCATCAGCCCCGCGGAAATAGTGACCATTGATCACCAGCCCGCCTCCAAGGCCAGCACTGATCAGCGTATAGATAAAGCTATGGGTTTGCAGGCCATGACCAAACTGCATCTCACCGATAGAAGCAGCGGCGGCGTCGTTTTCCTGAATGATCGGCACATTGACGAGCGGGGCGAACAGTTCAGATATATTAATATCCGACCAGACCTCATAGGCTTCGGGACGGTTCGGTAAACGTACGCGCCCGAGATCATCAGGCATGCCTATACCCATGCCGATCAGGCGGTCAAAATCGATGGCCTTTTCTGTACGGATTTGCGTCAGGGCGGATTCGACAAAGTGCACCACCTCGTCGGGCATGGCAAAATGGACTTCGCGGCTTTGTCGGGCGCGTACCTGACCTGTAAAATCAAGCGCCACTATGGTGATGTGGTCTCGGTCAATATTTAGCCCGATAGAAAAAGCACCGTTCGGATTAACCACCAGCTTGGTCGCCGGTTGACCGCGTCCGCCCAGTAAACGCCCGGCCTTAAGGATCATCCCGTCATTGAGCAGGCGACGGGTAATATTGGCTATGGCCGGGGCGGTAAGGCCCGTGATTTCCGCCAGATCGGCACGGGTGACGGGGCCATTGGCGCGAATAGCCTGTAAGGTGACGCGCTGATTGTGGTCGCCAGCCCGTTCGAGATTGGTGCCGGACAGTCCCTCGCCATAGGTCACAGCACGAATGGCTGTCTGGCCGGCGCTCGGGCGTTCATCAGCACTCATTACGGGAACTTCCTGTTGTCACTATAGCGTTTCAGGGTAACGAATTCAGCCATTTATAAGATTGTTCTGTGGCTTCTTCTTACGGCATGTAAGCTATTTCGCCCTCAGCTTCAAGTCATCTGACAAGCCGCAGTTGATTAAATATATTTAAAATTATAAACCGATGGTTTGCAGGTGCCTATTTGACATCTGCTTGTTTTTACTCCCATTGTTCGGAAAGATAAATATCGGGACAGGGTAACAGGGCATGGCGCAAACCGGAATTAAGGATATTGTCATTGTCGGCGGCGGAACGGCGGGCTGGATGTCTGCGGCGTTTCTGTCGCGGATATTCAATTCCGAGGGCAGCGCCAGTCCTATGCGCATCACCCTTATCGAGTCGCCGGATATCCGCACCGTAGGTGTTGGCGAGGCGACCATTCCGCCGATCATTTTCTTCAATCAGATATTGGGCGTAAATGAAGCCGACTTCATGCGCCGGACGCAGGGATCGATCAAGCTGGGCATTGATTTTGTCGGCTGGCAGCGCGAAGGCCACCGTTATATCCACCCGTTTGGGGCCTTTGGCGCGCCGATTAATGGGGTGTCCTTCCATGCCTATTGGCTGAGGGCGCGGCAGGCAGGGCTTAAGGCTGATATTTCGGACTATTCCCTATCCGCTCAGGCGGCCTATAAGGGCAAGTTCCGGCTACCGAATAATGATCCGCGCTCTGGTGTGCCGAATGTCAACTATGCCTATCATTTCGATGCCAACCTCTATGCCCAGTTTCTGCGCGGCTTTGCTGAGGCGCGGGGCGTCAGGCGGCTTGAGGGGACTATAAAGACCGCTGAGCTTGATCCGCATGATGGCACCATCAGTCATCTGGTGCTGACGGACGGTTCCGAACTCAAGGGCGATCTGTTTATTGACTGTACAGGTTTCCGGTCGCTTCTGCTGGGGCAGACCATGGGCGTCGAGTTTCAGGACTGGTCGCATTATCTGCCCTGTAACCGCGCCGTTGCAACGACCGATGAGCGGGTCGGGCCGCCGCCGCCCTATACGCGGGCGACAGCCAAGAAGGCGGGCTGGATATGGCGTATCCCTCTGCAGCACCGCACCGGTACAGGCTATGTCTTCAACGACGCTGAGATCAGCGAGGACGAAGCCGCGCATACTCTTGTACAAAGTCTTGAGGGGCGGTCACTGGTCGATCCGTGGTTCCTGCGCTTTACCGCCGGAAGACGTCGCGTAGCGCGAGTGAAAAACTGCGTAGCGATCGGCCTGTCACTCGGCTTCCTTGAGCCGTTGGAATCGACGACCATCCACCTGATCCAGCATGGCCTTATTAAGCTGGCGGCGACCTTTCCGATTGCTAAGATCGATGAAACATCGGCTAAGCTTTATAACGAGATCATGGTTGCCGAGGTTGAACAGGTCAGGGACTTCGTCATGGCCCACTATGTGCTTAATGAGCGCAAGGGCGAGGCGCTGTGGGACTATGTTCGCCACATGGATATCCCTGACAGCCTGAGGTTCAAATTCGACCTGTTCCGTGAGCGGGGCCTGGCCATCTATCCGGATCAGACGGTGTTTCGCGAAGAAAACTGGGTGGCGATCATGCTGGGGCAGGGGCTTATGCCTAAGACCTATGATCCTGTTGCCGATACGCTGGATGGGGCGCGCATGAAGCAGCATCTGGACTATATGCGCCGGGTCTGTGCCGAAACTAGTGATCAGATGCCTACGCTGGACGAATTCCTCAGGAAATACTGTCCGGCACCGTTTGTTGCCCCACCGTCACCTCAGAAGGCTTAGGCCCCAACCTCTCAGGCACGCAGTCTTTCAGGGCGTCTCTGGGCCGGGGGCAGGGTGGCCTTAAGGAAACCGGCAGGCGGATCGGTTTCAGCCAGAACCTGTTCCTTGATGGCGCGCGGCTCACCAAACAGGTGTCCCTGCGCATAGGCAATATCGAGATCAAGAATATCGACGACCTGGCGCTCGGATTCGATTTTCTCGGCAATAATATCGATGCCATAACGCGACAGCAGGCTGGCATAGTCACCGGCATGGATGTCCTTGAGGAACCTTAATGCCGGTTTGCCTTCGATATTCAGCAACTGCTCAAGCAGCATGTCCGCGCCGATCTTGACATAACGCACATCGGAGCGTTGCAGATCATGCAGGTCGAAATCGATGCTGGTGACCTTATCGATAGAGAACTTGAAGCCCATATCGGCCAGTCGTGCCATGTGACGCGCTTCAAGTGCACCGCGTGAATTGAAGGCGTCCTGACCCAGTTCAAAAATCAATGAATCGGACAGGTCACGGTTTTCATTGAGGAACTCAAGAAACTGCGGGAAGAATACTTCGTCACGCAGGCTGGTGAGCGAGATATTACAGAAAATACCGATACGGCGATCCTGCTTGGCCAGCCGACGTACGATCTGCACGCAGCGGAACAGCAGCAGATTGTCTATAGA
>JBCEBX010000338.1:0-2672 GCA_039206455.1 Asticcacaulis sp. | reverse complement strand
ATATTGGATATCTCCAACTGTACCTACACGCGAGCCCTTGGGGCGGGCTATGTATTGTTCTTTACCTATACCAGCCTGATCGGTGTCATAGCCGTAGCACTCTGTATGTGGCTGATTGCCCGACAGAAAGTGGTGGATCTTAAGGCGAAGGCTGAGATCTGAAACCAAAGGCTCCCGATTTATTTCGGGAGCTTTTTTTTAATCAGTAGCCGTTTGCACGGATGTCGTAGGCGGCGAAGGTTGCCATGGTCAGGATTTTCGATACGGAATCCGATAGCTGACAAATCTGCACCGGCTTGGACAGGCCAAGCAGCAGCGGGCCGACAACGGTGGCGCCCCCGAGCGCCTCAATCAGCTTGGTGCCGATAAGGGCCGAGTGGATGGCCGGCATGATCAGCACATTGGCCGGTGCAGTCAGACGCTGGAACGGGTAATTGGCCCACCGTTCGGGATTAAGCGCCACATCGGGTGGCATCTCGCCTTCAAACTCAAAGTCAACGCCGCGCTGTTCCAGAACCTTTACGGCTTCCGCGACGCGTTCGCCGCGTTCACCCGCTGGATTGCCAAAGGTCGAATAGCTCATGAAGGCGACGCGCGGGGTGTGGCCCATCCGGCGCACGGCCATGGCGGCTTCGATGGCGATTTCCGCCAGATCGACCGGCGACGGCAGGACCGCGACGGTGGTATCGGCAATAAAGACCGTCTTGCCGCGCGCCAGCACGATGGACATGCCCATGACCCGACCGCCGGGGGCCGGATCGACGACGCGCAGAACTTCGTCAAAGGCCTGATCGAAGGAACGGGTGACGCCAGTGACCATGCCGTCGGCATGACCGGACAAGACCATTGCCGCGGCAAACGAGTTGCGATCCTGATTGATCAGGCGGTCAACGTCGCGTTTGAGGAAACCCTTGCGTTGCAGGCGATTATAGAGAAGCTGGCTATAGGCCGCGTTGCGATGGCTGAGGCGGGCATTGACGATCTCGATGCCTTCTTCCGCCGGATCAAGACCGGCAGCACGCATATTGGCCTCAACCAGATTTTCACGTCCGCAGAGGATGGGAATGCCCAGTTCCTGCTGCTTAAAGGCATGGGCGGCACGGATGACCGAGATGTCTTCACCCTCGGCAAAGACGATGCGCTTGTGCGGACGTGAGCGCACGGCGGCGGTAATATTTTGCAAAAAGCCAGCGGAAGGATCGAGGCGCTTTTCAAGCGTCTTGCGATAGGCTTCCATGTCCTCGATCGGGCGGCGGGCGACACCGGAATCCATTGCGGCCTGAGCGACAAAGGGCGGGATATACCAGATCAGACGCGGATCAAACGGGGTTGGAATAATGTAGTCGGGGCCAAACTTAAGGCGGCGGCCCTGATAGGCGGCGGCGACCTCGTCAGGCACATCCTCACGCGCCAGTTCGGCCAGGGCGCGGGCGGCGGCGATCTTCATTTCGTCATTGACGCGGCGGGCACGGACATCGAGTGCGCCCCGGAAGATATAGGGGAAGCCCAGAACATTATTGGCCTGATTGGGATAGTCGGAACGACCGGTGGCGACGATGGCGTCGCTGCGCACCTTGGCGACATCCTCAGGCGTGATTTCCGGATCGGGATTGGCCATGGCGAAGATGATCGGATTGGGCGCCATGCTGGCGACCATCTCAGGGGTGATGACGCCCTTGGCTGACAGGCCAAGTACGACGTCGGCACCTTCCATGGCCTCGGCCAGTGTACGCTTATCGGTATCGGTGGCATGGACAGCTTTCCACTGATCCATGTCTTCGGCGCGACCGCGATAGACGACGCCATGAATATCGACGACCGTCGTGTTTTCCGGTTTGACGCCCATGCTTTTGACAAGGCTTAGGGTCGATAGGCCTGCTGCACCGGCACCACACAGGACGAACTTGA
Organism: Asticcacaulis sp.; assembly: GCA_039206455.1. Classification (GTDB taxonomy): domain Bacteria; phylum Pseudomonadota; class Alphaproteobacteria; order Caulobacterales; family Caulobacteraceae; genus Asticcacaulis. The sequence goes on along the minus strand of JBCEBX010000338.1, from coordinate 764 downwards.
CGTCCTCGATCTTCTTGCCCGTGATTTTCAGGGCATTGATCAGACCGGCGGCGGCGATAATAGCCGTACCGTGCTGATCATCGTGGAACACGGGAATATCGGCCATGTCCTGAAGGGCAGATTCAATGATGAAGCATTCAGGCGACTTGATGTCCTCAAGATTCACGCCGCCGAAAGCTCCGGTAATATTTTTGACGACCGTAATAAATTCGTCGGGATCCTGAGTGGCGACTTCGATATCAAAGCTGTCGATATCGGCAAAGCGCTTGAACAGGACGGCCTTGCCTTCCATGACCGGTTTTGAGGCCAGCGCCCCCAGATTACCGAGCCCGAGAATGGCGGTGCCGTTGGAAATGACCGCGACCGTATTGCCCTTTGAGGTATAGTCATAGGCCGTGTCAGGATCGGCGGCTATGGCCCGAACGGGGGCTGCCACGCCCGGGGAATAGGCCAGCGCCAGATCGCGCTGCGTCGCCATATTCTTTGTCGGCAGGAGACCGATTTTTCCGGGCGTCGGATATTGGTGAAAATTAAGCGCTTCCTCGTCGCTGACGGTTGTTCTGTCAATCGGCATCAGGGGTCCCGTAGTATTTTATTTTGTCAGACAATATGGGATTTTGATCCCAGTTTGTGCCCTATGGCAATAGGGTTTCAAGGTAAACAGATAAAAAGCTTCCAGCCATGGCTTTCTTTGGAATAGTCTTCACATCGGGTTACACTCATAACACAGCAATGTTAGCGCTACCATTAAATTAGTCGCCGGA
>JBCEBX010000337.1:0-2672 GCA_039206455.1 Asticcacaulis sp. | reverse complement strand
GATTGCGCTCGAAAATTAAGAACAACTAAGCCTCCTTGCGGGGCTTTTTTTATACAACGTCAAATCGCGTCTTATCGAGCACGCTGATCACCGGCCCCAGTTCATGCCCGCGCTTGAGGATCAACCCCGCCTGATTAAACAGGGCAAAAGCCCCCTGCTTGCGGCTTAAGGCCGGACGCTTTTCAATGCGATAAAGCGGCGCTTCGGAACTGCGTCGGAAAATGTTGAACGACACAGCATCACTGAAACTGTCTATGCCATAGTCGCGCCAGTCGCCTGCCGCCACCTTGCGCCCATAGAGCCTGAGGATCAGCTCAAGCTCGCGCCGGTCAAAAAACACCGGCCCCTTAAGCGCTGTAGAACCTGCCCCCTGATCCTGACCACTCATATGCCGTTCCCTGAACCAAGACGCCCCGATTAGGCCCAATTCAGACGCAGGACACAAGACAAATCATTGTGCAAATTGTCGTGAAAAGCACAACCTCACGGGAAAATCGCGCCACCATTAAATGACCTTATTCCCGCCACCTCTCCGCCTACATGTACGTGCATAAAGGATTTGTCGGTCAGGCTGGACCGCTCAGGTTCTTCCCTGAACAGCCCCCCAGCCCGAACCTGATATTTCTGCCTTTACGGATGTGAAAGCGTCCGCCTGATCGACATCATTCCTGATATCTCCCCCTCTGACGTGTGCGCATCCATCCTCCCCGATGGATGCGCTTTTTTTTGCATTCTCAGACAGCTTAACCCGACAGATTACTTGCCGCCAAATCTACTTCCCATAAGACGCCTTGGCCTTACTGATCACATCCGCCATCTGCTGCGGCGTCAGTCCATAGGCCAGCGGATCGGCAAACTCCCCCTCAGGGTTCATCAGATAGATCACCGAGGTATGGTTCATCGTATAGTCACGTCCTTCGCCAACCTTTTCATAGGTCGCACGATAGGCCTTGGCGACTTCGGCAATCTGTGCGTCCGTACCGGTCAGGCCGATCACACCTTCGGGAAATCCGCTGCTATTGAGATAGGACTTCATCGCCGCCGGATTATCCCGCTCAGGATCAACCGTGATAAAGACAAATTGCAGATCCTTGCCCTTATTGCCCAGCCGCGTGCGCGCCTGCTCCAGCGTCTGAAGCGTCAGCGGGCAGATATCCGGACAATAGGTGAACCCGAAAAACACCGCCGTCCACTTGCCCTCAAGCAGCTTTTCCGTCTGCGCCTTGCCGTTCTGGTCTGTCAGGTTAAACGCCCCGCCAATGCGCACCGAAGGATCAACCACGCTTGAGGTCACCACCGGCGACGTGCCGCGCAAGGTATTGCCCCAGCCCCACACCGCCAGCCCCACCAGTCCCGCTAAAACCACAAGGATAATTGTCAGCCGCCACTTGTTCATCTATGTGTTCCCTGAGCGCTGCAAAGCGCCTGAAATCCAAACCTTATGAAACAGTCTCTATAGGCGAACCCCACCCTTGCGCCAATGGTTTAAACAAAAACTTGCCGCCCCCCGCCAGAGACTGATTTCGGGTGACGCCGCCCCTGCGACCGAAGCCTCCCTGACCAGCGGCGACAACCTGAACCTGCGCACCCTGATTAATCTGCGCTGGCTGGCTATACTGGGCCAGAGCCTTCTGGTTCTGACTGTCGCCTATGGCTTCGGCTATCACTTTAATCTCTGGCTTTGTCTCGGCATCATCTCCGCCAGCGTGTGGCTGAACCTCATCCTGCTGTTCAGCGGCCAGACGCGCCGCCAGCTGAGAGACTGGGAAGCCGCCCTGCAACTCAGCTTCGACGCCCTGCAACTGGCGGCTCTTCTGGGGGCCACCGGCGGACTGAATAATCCCTTCTGCCTGATGCTCGTGGCACCGGCCACCGTTGCCGCCGCCAACCTGCCGACGCGTTACGGGGCAGGCGTTGTCATCGTCTCGGTGCTGGCCACCTGCGCCCTGGTCTTCTGGTCACTGCCCCTGCCATGGGCCGAAGGCGAGACCTTCAGCCTGCCGCACGTCTATCGTCTGGGCTTCCTCGCCGCCATTCTGATCGGCATTGTCTTTACCGCAGGCTATGCCTGGCAGGCCGCCCTTGAAGCCCGCCGCATGGAACAAGCGCTCAACGCCACCCGCGCCGTGCTTGAAAAAGAACACCGCCTGTCAGCCTTGGGCGGTCTCGCCGCCGCCGCCGCCCATGAGCTCGGCACACCCCTTGGCACCATTCAGGTCGTGGCGCGCGAAATGCTGCGGTCGTTAAAGCCCTCTGATCCTCTGCACGAAGACGCCGAACTGCTCGTCTCCCAGAGTCAGCGCTGCCGCGATATCCTGAAGAACCTGTCCCAAAAACCCGAAACCCGCGATCAGGTCTATGACCAGATGCCGCTCAGGGCCTTTCTCGAAGAAGTCGCCCGCCCCTATCGCGGCTACGATAAGGCGATCCACATTATCGTGTCTGCCGAAAACCTGCCCAAAGATGAGGACGCCGGCACCCTGATCAGCATCAAACGCCGCCCCGAATGGTTGCACGCCCTGAGGGCCTTTGTCGAAAACGCCATTGATTTCGCCGCCAGCGAAGTCTGGATACGCGTTGAAATCTATGAGGCCTCAGTCAGCCTGTCGGTCGAAGATGACGGGCCGGGCTTTTCCCCGGAAATTCTGTCGCGACTTGGTGGCCCCTATGTC
>JBCEBX010000336.1:9658-10699 GCA_039206455.1 Asticcacaulis sp. | reverse complement strand
CCGCTCTGTGCCGACGAAAGCCTGCATACGCGCGACACCCTTGATCACTGCGCCGCCCTTTATGATGCCGTGAATATCAAACTCGATAAGACCGGCGGTCTGACCGAGGCCCTGCTTCTGAAAAAAGCCGCACAGGATAAGGGCCTTAAGATCATGGTCGGCTGCATGGTCGCCACCTCCCTGTCGATGGCCCCCGCCATGTTACTGGCGCAGGGGGCTGATTTCATCGACCTCGACGGGGCGCTTCTGCTGGCGAAGGATCGTGAGCCGGGACTTGGGACTATCGGGTCTATACTGGAACCGCCCGAACCGGCGCTTTGGGGCTAAGCAGGCTCCGCTTGCCCCATATGCTTCCGATAAAGCCAAAGCGCCACAGCAAAACCGACCGCCGCCATAAGCGCCATCACCCCATAGCCGCGCGCTCCTAAGACATCATAGACCGGCCCCGCCGCCAGTGTCGCCAGCCCCATCATCACCCCCATGACATAGGCCGCGCTTATGGTCTGGGCGAGGTTCTGATACCCTTCGGGGGCAAATTTCCGCGTCAACTCAAGCCCCGCCAGATAACAGGCGGCAAAGCTCAGGGCATGCAACATCTGTAACGGCCAGAGCATCCACATGGGTGGTGAAAAAGCCATGGCCGCCCAGCGCAGGACACTGAAACCACCGGCCACCAGCAACAGGTTCCACGCCCCGAACCGCCGCCGCATCCGCAGACCAAAGGCCAGCATCAGCACTTCGGTGGACACGCCCGTGGCCCATAGATAGCCGATGCTCAGACCGTCATAGCCTTCACCTTTCCAGATCAGGCTGGAAAATCCGTAATAGAAGGCATGGGCCGCCTGAATGCACCCGAGCGCAATCATCAGCCAGATGAAATTTGAATTCCGCGCCAGCACCTTTACACGCGTCCAGCCACTGGTTGTCGGCGCGCTTACTTCGGGGGCCGCTTCTACTCTGGGGGCGGCAGGCAGGATAAACCGCGCCACCAAAGCCGTCAGGGCAGCGGCCATGATAATCCATATCAGGATGAGATCGACG
>JBCEBX010000336.1:0-9648 GCA_039206455.1 Asticcacaulis sp. | reverse complement strand
CCTTAAGGAGAAAGCCCACCGCAATATTGGTGACGATGAAACAGACTGACCCCACGGCGCGCGCACGGCTATAGTCAAACCCTTGCCGCCGCGACAGTTCCATGGTCATGGCATCCGCCTGAGGCGTCATGGAGGTCGTGCAGGTAAACCCCAGCACCCAGACAATGACAAACAACAAAAACCGATTATCGTTAAACAGGGGCCACAGGGCCAGAAGCGCATAGAGACCGGCGCCTGCCGCGGCCATGAAAATCATGGGCGTGCGATAAAGCCTGAATGTATCGGCCCAGACCCCGATCACCGGTCCCGACACCGCCCTGAGCAGCAAGGGAATGGCGAGAATAAGCCCGATCTGCGCCCCGGACATGCCCTTGGCGGCAAACCATAGCGGCATATAGGGCAGGCTGGCCCCCGTACCGATCAGCAGCAAGCCGTAGAAGATGGCCTGTCGCCATTGGGTGGAAAAATTAAAAAGGGTTGTCGGCAGCGGCATTTTCAGTGTTTGATCAAAAAACGGCACATTTGGCCGCTTACGCGTAACCTAAAGACATGATGACCGATCAATACAGCGCTTCGCATAGCCGCAGACCCGTCCACAGCCCCTACCCCGACATAGAACCGTATGATTACGGCTATATGCCGACCGGCGGGAAACATCAAATCTATTATGAACAAAGCGGCAATCCGCAAGGTATCCCCGTGGTCGTCGTGCATGGCGGCCCCGGCGGCGGCACCAGCCCGAACCTGCGCTGTTATTTCAACCCTGAACTCTACCGGATCATCCTGTTCGATCAGCGCGGCTGCGGCAGGTCTCGCCCCCACGCCTCACAGGATATCTCGCTTGAGGACAACACCACCTGGCATCTGATTGCCGACATGGAAGCCTTGCGCGAAAAGCTTGAGGTCGACAAATGGGTCGTCTTTGGCGGCTCATGGGGCTCAACCCTGTCACTGGCCTATGCCATCACACATACGGATCGCGTGTCGGCGCTGATCCTGCGCGGTATTTTTCTGGTGCGCCGCTCTGAGCTTGAATGGTTCTATCAGGAAGGCTGCTCCCAGATCTATCCTGACCTTTGGGAAAACTATCTGGCCCCTATCCCCGAAGATGAACGCCATGATCTGATGCAGGCCTATTTCAAGCGCCTGCATGGCGATGACTATGCCGCGAAACTGGCCTGCGCGCTGGCCTGGTCGGGCTGGGAAGGCAATACCCTGTCCATCGAAGGGCCACCGGAAACCCCGTCAAAGTTTGCCGAGCCGGAATTTGCCATTGCCTTTGCCCGCATCGAGTCCTGGTACTTCCATAACAAGGGCTTTTTCGACAGCGACAACTGGCTCCTTGAAAATGTCCATGTCCTGAAAGACGTGCCGGGCTGGATCGTGCAGGGCCGCTATGATGTGGTCACCCCGATGCAAACCGCGTGGGAACTGCATAAGGCCTGGCCCGAAGCCCGCTTCAATGTGATCAACAAGGCCGGACATTCCTCATCGGATACCGGCATATTGCGGGCGCTGGTGGCCGCCGCCGATGAAGCGGCAGCGCTTTTGAATAGTAATATGAAAAGATAGAACGGGATTGAGGGGACCAAGGGGGGCTTTTCAATGCCGCACATAAACAGATTGGCTTATCGATCACTCATTGCATGGCTATGCCCCGCATTGATTGCGGTTCACATCTTGACTCATCAAATTATTATGCATCTCGCACCTGAATGGCGATGCAGTTTTCACAACAGCAACGAATACGTATGCGGTACGGATCACTGGCATCCGTATTTAAAGCTTGTTTTAGGAATAGAACTATTTCTAATCTTTACGACCCTTAGCGTATCTATATTCTTTTACGCTCGGAAAAAGTTAACCCGGCTAGGTAAGTCAGGTCTAATTCTGTCAGTGATTTCAATCACTCTGTTAGCTGGTTTAGCGCTTTACAGCTATAATTTGACGGTTGCCCAACGATAACCAGTAATCCTGCGTCATTGAGCAGATTCATCTGTCGCTGCGGGTTTAGCGGCCGGTTTTGATACTCGCGCGGCGTCCTCTGACGGCCAGATAATCTTCTGAGACTCGCCCTCTTTACGGCCCGTCAGGGTCGGCAAATAGATCGGGGCAGAACAGCTCCGGTACTTGTTTGACCACCACATGCCTTCGGCTTCGCACTTGCGGCGCGGCATTTCATAATAGTTGCCATAAAGCAGGACACCGGCACTGGCAAAAATAAAGACACCCAGCGCGATCAGCTTTACCCGCAGTATCCATTTATTGGCGTTTTTCATTCGATGTCCTTAAATTTCCGCCTTCATACACTGCCCTAAGGTCATGTGCAATTTACTGTCGAGACGGGCTTAAACCTTGTTTTTGTCACTTCTGTGATTGACTTTGGCCGCGCCTCTCGTCACTTATCCCGCATTGGCGAAACAGTCTATTTCCGCTTCGTGAAGGACAAACAGCATGAAGATATTGGTGCCTGTAAAAAGGGTGTTGGATTACAATGTCAAGGTCAGAGTTAAGAGTGACCAGTCAGGCGTTGATCTGGCCAATGTGAAAATGGCGATGAATCCGTTCGACGAAATCGCTGTCGAAGAGGCCGTGCGCCTTAAGGAAAAAGGCGCCGTCACCGAGATTGTCGCCGTATCGATTGGCGTCGCTCAGGCCGAAGCCGTTCTGCGTACCGCGCTGGCTATGGGCGCGGATCGCGCCCTTCTGATCCAGACCGACGCAGACCTTGAGCCTCTGGCGGTTGCCAAACTGCTCAAGGCCGTGACCGAGGAAGAAAAGCCCGACCTGATCATCATGGGCAAGCAGGCCATTGACGGTGACAACAACGCCACCGGTCAGATCCTGTCGACCCTGCTCGACTGGCCGCAGGCGACCTTTGCCTCCAAGGTTGAGGTATCGGGTTCCGAGCTTCTGGTGACCCGCGAAGTCGATGGCGGTCTGCAAACCCTTGGCGTGGCCCTGCCCGCCGTGGTGACCACCGACCTGCGCCTCAATGAGCCGCGCTATGCGTCCCTGCCCAACATCATGAAGGCCAAGAAAAAGCCGCTCGATACCAAGGCGGTCGCTGATTACGGCGTCGATATCGCCCCGCGCCTGAGCGTCCTTAAGGTCACCGAACCGGCCAAACGTTCGGCGGGCATCAAGGTCGACAGCGCCGAAGCGCTGGTGGCCAATCTCAAATCTGCGGGAGTACTCTGATATGGCTGTTCTGGTTATTGCCGATCATGACGGCGCGCATCTGCGGGATACGACGCTGAAAACCCTGCGCGCGACGCAAGCCTTATCGGGTGACATTGATGTGCTGGTCTATGGCGAAGGCGTCTCAGCCGTTGCCCCTCAGGCCGCCTCCGTCGCCGGTGTGCGCAAGGTGCTGACCGCCGAAAGCCCTGAGCTTAAGGCCGATATCGCCGAAGCCGTGTCCGCTCTGATCCTGTCTCTGGCCGACAACTACGAAGCCATCGCCATTCCGGCTACGGCTTCGGGCAAGAACTTCGCGCCGCGCATTGCCGCGAAGCTTGATGTGTCACTGATTTCGGATGTCGTCGACGTCGTATCTGGCGACACCTTCACCCGTCCGATCTATGCCGGTAACGCGCTTGAGACCATCAAAACCTCGGACGCCAAAAAGGGTCCTTACGGTACGTCCGACCGCCTTTAAGGCCGTCGCCGCTACCGGCGGGTCCGCCAGCGTCGAAGCCGTCTCCACGCCCGCCGTGGCCCTGAAAACCCGCTTTGTCTCCGACGAAAAAGTCACATCCGATCGTCCGGAACTGGGCGCGGCGAAGGTCATCGTCTCCGGTGGCCGAGCGCTGGGCTCGGCTGAGGAATTTACCTCGGTGCTTGAGCCTCTGGCTGACAAGCTTGGGGCCGCCATTGGTGCCTCGCGTGCCGCCGTCGATGCGGGATATGCCCCCAACGACTATCAGGTTGGTCAAACCGGCAAGGTCGTCGCCCCTGATCTTTATATCGCCGTAGGTATCTCCGGTGCCATCCAGCATCTGGCGGGCATGAAGGATTCCAAGGTCATTGTCGCGATCAACAAGGACCCCGAAGCCCCGATCTTTCAGGTCGCCGACTTCGGTCTGGTGGCCGACTACAAGACGGCCCTGCCTGATCTTCTGAAGGCGCTGGGGTAAGCCTTGAGGTGGCCATAAGGTCACCCTCGGCGTTTATTGTTTTCAAGGCCCTGTCAAACCGGTGACAGGGCCTTGATTATATTGAACGGCACTATAGTCTCTGTCTCTCAGTTGCATCAGGTTCGGATTACATGATTGATATCAAAAAAGTAGGCATTATCGGTGCCGGTCAGATGGGATCAGGCATTGCTCAGGTCTGTGCGCAGGCCGGATACACGGTCATTGTGTTTGATCAATCGGCTCAGGCCGTTGCCGACTCTTTTGAGCGTATCAATAAGGGCATTACCCGCTCGGTCGAAAAAGATATCATCACCGCCGATGCCGGTGAAAAGGCACGCACCCTTCTGGTGCCTGCGGCCTCCGCCAGCGATCTGGCCGATTGCGATCTGGTGATCGAAGCGGCAACCGAAAACGAAGACATCAAAAAAGCGATCTTCAAGGCCGTCAGCGAGCACCTGAAACCCGAAGCCATTCTGGCGTCAAACACCTCGTCCATTTCCATTACCCGTCTGGCCACCGCTTCGGATCGTCCGGGTAAATTCATCGGCCTGCACTTTATGAATCCGGTGCCGGTCATGAAACTGGTGGAAATCATCCGCGGCATCGCCACCGATGCCGAAACCTACGAAGCCGCCGTGCGCTTTGCAGAGTCACTCGGTAAGATCACCGCCAATTCGCAGGACTATCCTGCCTTTATCGTCAACCGCGTCCTGATCCCGATGATCAACGAAGCCATCTATACGCTGTATGAGGGCGTCGGCACGGTTGAGGCCATCGACACCGCCATGAAGCTTGGGGCCAACCACCCGATGGGGCCCCTTGAGCTTGGCGACTTTATCGGTCTCGATACGGTTCTGGCGATCATGAATGTGCTGTATGACGGCCTGTCAGATTCCAAATACCGCCCCTGCCCGCTTCTGGTAAAATATGTCGAGGCCGGCTGGCTTGGGCGTAAGACCGGACGCGGCTTCTATGACTATCGCGGCGACAAGCCGGTGCCTACACGGTAATAGATGCAATTTCGCGCGCCCGCCTTCCCGTGGATCATTACCGGCCTGATCGCGGCCCTGAGCCTGCATGGTCTGGCGTGGTTTTTTTCCCGCGCCTTTGCCATGGACACCGCAGAAGCATTTTACGAAACCCAGAGACAGGTGATACTGGCCCTGTTCTGGATGGTCAGCGCCATAGCGCTGTGGTCCATGCGCCCGCCTAAGAACCGGCTGACGGCCCTGTTTCACATCATGGCCTGTGCCTTTGTCGTCTGTCTGCTCGGGTCAGCGGTAGCCTTTTTCAACTGGATGGTGGCTCAGAATGTCGCCTTTGCGCCCGGCAACCTGCTGCTGTTTTCAGGATACGCCCTGATGATGATGCTGGGGCAGCTGTTTCTGGCTCTGCCATCCGCCACCTTACTGCAACAAATTATCCTGTCGCCCGAACGTCCAAAGGCAAACTAGGCATGGGGTCTGCGCGTCTGGCCAGCCTTGACTATATTCGCGGGCTGGCCGTGCTGGGCATATTGGCGGTCAATGCCGCCTCTTTTGCCGCCCCGATGCAATCGGCCAATAATCCGGCCCTGTGGCCCATAGCCCTGTCACCGGCTGATCTGTGGACATGGTGGGGCATACATACGTTTTTTGAGGCCAAATTCTACACCCTGTTTGCCATGCTGTTCGGCATCAGCCTCTTTCTGGTGGGGCAAAAGGCCGACAGCGCAACCCCATTTGCCAAACACCCCCTGACCGGACGACTGGGCTGGCTGCTGCTGTTCGGCCTGATCCACGGGGCGCTGATCTGGTGGGGCGATATACTGGTAATGTATGCCGTCACCGGCTTTGTTTTCTGGCGCTGGCGCTCGGTGAGCGGACCGAAGCTCCTTCTGTGGGGCACGGTTTTCTGGGTGGCCGGTTCTGCCATCATGGCCGTCTTGCTATTACAAATTAAGCAGATGTACGACTTGTATTCAAACCTCATCGTACAAATTGGCCCCGAGATTTCACAGCAAACCGCCCTTATGCGCGGCAACTTCCTGCACTCCCTGAGCGGTAACTATAGTGAATGGACCAGCGGCCTGATCTTTACGCTGATCCTCTATATGCCCAAGATTCTGGGCCTGATGATGATTGGCCTTGGCCTGTTCAAGACCGGCTTTTTTGAGGGCCGCTATCCGGCATGGCCCTTCATGTTGGCGGGAGCCGTTTCTCTGGGCCTGATCGGCTGGCAGAATCTTCTGGACATGCGGGCCGGATTCCCACCGGGTGATCACGAAGCCATTTACGGTTTGGCCAATGAGTTTCTTTCGCCCCTCGTTAGTCTGGCCTATGCGCTCGTTCTGACGGCCTTAGCCCGTGCGGGCAGCGGCTTTACACGCCTTCTGGAGCCCGTCGGGCGCATGGCCTTCACCAATTACCTGACGCAATCCCTGATGATGACCGCCCTTTTTTACGGCGGCAGAGGCCTGGGCCTGTTTGGCACGATGGGCTATGTGCAGCTTTCAGGCATCGTAGTAACTATCTGGGCCGTTCAGATCATCTGGAGTCCTCTCTGGCTCAGACACTTCCTCTACGGGCCATTTGAATGGCTATGGCGTTCATTATCCCAAAGACGTTTCGTCAGGCTCAGGCCTTAACATAGACCCATGCGCGGTCACCGGACTTCAGAGTCACCTCGACCCGCTTATAGTCCGACACCTCATAGGCATCAGCATGCGCAAGTTCTTCAGGCGTAATGCGGAACACCTTCCCCGCGATCTCATCCTGTGCCTTACCGGTTTGTTTCGCCACCGGATGAAACCGTTCGCCACTGGTTTTCAGCACCTCGGGATCGGTGATCTCAAGCTGATCCATAAACCAGCCGGTCATCGCATCCGCCTGCCCTTCCAGCAGACGACCAAAGGTGGCCATCTGCACCGGCTCCAGTTGCAAGGTACCATAGGAGAACAGGTTTACAGATGTCGTCACAGCCTGCCTCCGGCCGGCACCCACAAGACATCCGCCCTGCCGTCGTCATTGGCCCGCCGCGCCAGTACAAACAACAGGTCTGACAGCCGGTTAAGATAGGTCAGGGCCGAAACGTTCAGCGGCTCAACCTCATGCAGCGCAAAAGCGTCACGTTCCGCTCGACGCGCCAGCGTGCGTGACAGGTGCAAATGCGCACTCAGGGCCGTACCTGCGGGCAATACAAAAGATGTCAGAGGCGCAAGCTCAGCGTTATGTGAATCGATCTGCGCCTCAAGCGCCGATACCTGTTCGGGTTTCACCCGTAAAACTACACGGCTGTGATCCTCGGTCGCCTGCGGCACCGCCAGATCCGCCCCAAGGTCAAACAGATCGTTCTGAACCCGCCCCAAAAGCGCGTCCACTTCGCCGCTGGCATACAACCGCGCTACCCCAAGCGAGGCATTGAGTTCATCAACACTGCCGATGACCCCAATACGGGCATCGGCCTTGGAACGGCGCGTCCCGTCGGCCAGCCCCGTCGTGCCTTCATCACCGGTTTTTGTGTAGATGCGATTGAGCCTGACCATTGGACTTAATGATTAGCCTGCCACCAGATAAAGGCCCCCAGACACAGTATGGCAATGGCCTGAAGCAATACCCGCAACCGCATGAGTTTGTTTGACCAGCGATCACGGAATTCACCCCCGCGTGCCATGCTGAACACACCGATCAGCAGCACCACCAAAACAGCGGCCATGGCCGCCAGCGTCAGATAGAATAAGAACGTGCTCATAGGCCTGCTCATACGCTTTTTTGTGCCCTGAGACGAGTTTTTTTATCCGGCTTTTTTTCAAATTTGCGCGACGGAAATGAACGCTCATTCACGTTTTACCTGTAAATGCCCCAATACCGCCGTTTTGTGATGGCAAACCGACCTTATCCTTCCGCCACAATTGGCATAGGGATGTTTTTGCGTCTTGCCCTCCCCATATGCGAGACGCACCCCTTACGGGGGCACTATTGGCGTAACCTTTAATTTGTGTGCGATTATGTATAAGGCGTATCTGTTGAAAGAGAAATTTGTTCAGGAAGAGCCCCGCTTGCCCCTCGGGGCCAGAGCGCGATCGAAGGAGCTTAACCGCCTGAAGATTCTGGCGTCGGCCCGAACCCTTTTCCGGGAACGTGGCTACGAAGCCGCCACCTTGCGGGATATTGCCTCTGAAGCCGGGCTTTCTACCGGTGCCGTTTTTGCCAATTTTTCGGATAAGAACGAAATTTTCCTCAAGATTGTCGAAGAGGAAACGGCTCGTATTCTGACGGCCATGATCGACGCACATGACACGTCTCTGCCGCTCGAAGATCGACTGATCAAACAGATGGTCGTGGCCTATGAGGCCGCCCAGCAGGATATCCAGTTGATCCTGTCGGCCTTTGTCATGGACTGGATGCGCCCCGAATCCGCTACCCCCGAAGACCTTAATCGTCAGGGAGATCTGGCTCGTCAGGTAATTACCGACACTTTGAAACACGCCGTTGAGCTTAAGGAACTGCCTGAGACCGCCAATATTGCGGTGGCCGCTGAAATCCTCGAAGATGTTGGCTATGCCAATATTCGTCGTGCCTTCTACAGCGGCCTGGGGGCCGTTGAGGTGGCTGAGTGGCTTGATGTGCAGGTACGCCTGATTATTGCAGGTCTTAAGACGCGTTAAGCATAGAGATAAATCGCTTATCAAAGTCTTTAGGCTACAGATAGGCGCTATGACCTCCAGAGCCTTATCGCGCAGAGCCTTTCTGTCTGTTTCCGCCGCCTGCACCCTTCTGCCCCTGCCTGCCCTTGCGGCCGGGCCGGTCAAGAAGAAGGGCGGCGGTGCCTCCTATACCCAGTTGCCGATGATTACCGTCTTCACCCAATCACGGCATCAGAAGCGTGGCACACTCACTGTCGAAATGGGTCTGGACACCAAGGACGAGGCCCTGAGGCAGACCATCGCCATGAGCCTGCCGCGCCTGCGCGATGCCTTTGTGCGTTGCCTGCAAACCTATGCCCTGAGTCTGAACCGCGGCAGTCTGGTTGATCTCGATTACATGACTCAGGAACTTCAGGCTGCCACAGACGAGGTCCTAAAGAAAAAAGGTGCCAAGGTTCTCCTCAGCACCGTTCTTCTGAACTAGCTTACCGGCTGCAACCAGACCGGCAGGTTCGACGTAAAGCGCTTGTCCGTCGCCTCAAGCGTGCCATCGTCTTTCAGGTGAAATACCGTAATGACATGGTCATTCTGATGTGCCACCAGAAGCCGCTTCTCCGCCTCAAGCAATAGGAAGAAACGCGGCCAGTCGCCGCCGGTAGCGATGGTTTGCAGATGATTCAGGCGACCATCCGCCGCAATCTCATAGACACCGATCGAATTATGCCCGCGATTGGTAATATAAACCCGATCACCCGCCGCATTAACCGAGATATGCGCCGCAAAGGACTTACCGGTGAAATCCGCCGGAAGCGTAGAGATCGTCTGGATTTCCGTCAGCTTGCCATCGGCCTCACGTTTGGCTGCCACCAGCGTATTGGCATATTC
>JBCEBX010000335.1:0-2681 GCA_039206455.1 Asticcacaulis sp. | reverse complement strand
TAGTCCAGACCTTTTGGGGGAACGATTACTCCCATTCGAGCGCTCCTTTATTCCACTCATATATAAAGCCGACGGTCAGAACCCCCAGGAACACCATCATCGACCAGAAAGCGAACTGCATCTCGGCCTGAGGCAGATCGAACATCGATACCGCCCAGGGGAACAGGAACGCCACTTCAAGGTCAAAGATAATAAAGAGGATCGAGACAAGATAAAAACGCACGTCAAACTTCTGACGGGCGCTGTCGAAGGCATTGAAACCACATTCATAGGCCGACAGCTTTTCCGTGTCCGGTGCCTTAGGGGCAATAATCAGCGCCCCGATCAGGAAGGCCAGACCCAGAACAAGGGCGATACCCATAAATATGACGATCGGCAGATAATTAATAAGCAGGGCTTCCATAGGACGTATGAACCTCACCTTGCCGCCGCGTCACCGGTTTTACACTAAAAACACGTCTGCCGGAGCGGATTCGTCAAAACAGCCGCAAATCAGTGCAGCCACAATCGAGTGCCTATTAGACCACCTCGCGCCAAGCTTCAAACCATACAAACAAAGAAAATCGCCGAAATGAACGATTTATACCAATTTTATTAGCAATTGAAAATCAGTTGCAAATTAAAGGGTTCCATCCACAGCCAAATCGAAAAACCACTGGTTTTGTAAACTCAGCGCTTGACACCCTGCCCGCTTGCGAACTATCTAGCGCACCTCCTCGGCAGACACCTTCGGGCAAACGCTGAGGCGGTAAAATTCAGGACTGCGGGTGTAGCTCAGTTGGTTAGAGTATCGGCCTGTCACGCCGAGGGTCGCGGGTTCGAGTCCCGTCACTCGCGCCATCCTTAACCGGATGGCACCGCATCTCATCACTTTTCCCTTTCTTCCTGAAAATTTGCATAGGCATTCCGGACGGATTGCGTATAAATCACCGGCAATACGTCTTTGCGGGGGAAGATGCCTTTGGGTGTTTCGTGTCTTGGTCGCTGAACCGGTTCATAGTTTCCGGCTTGTGACTTAATGACATAGAATAGCCCACATTCCTCCGGAAACATTTCCGCCATCGGACTCAGTGCCTGATCCATTCAAACACAATTTATAACGAGTGAAACAAAAGACCATGCGCAAATCCCACCTGTTCAACGCCACCGCCCTCGGCCTGATCACCGCGTCTGGTCTGATCTTTACCGCGCAGGCTCAGGCAGAAACAACGATTTCGACCGCGCGCACCACACCTGCGCTGACGGCGACTATCAATTCCGGCAATCCGGATGACATCAAAATCGCCTCGGCAGGCAGCATCGCCCTCGACAGCGGGACCGCGCTGACGATCAATTCGAATCATAAGGCCGTCATCGAAGGCTCTATTACCATCGCCAAACCGGCTGATAATGCCACCGGCGTACTGATTGACGGTGCCCGCACAACCGGCCTGACCATGAACGGCGGCACCATCAGCATCACCGACGACTATACGGCGACCGACACGGATGACCCCAAGGACGGCCTGATTGACGGTGATTTCGCTAAGGGCACAAACCGTTACGGTATTCGCGCTACCGGCACTGTCACCGGCGATATCGCAATTAACAACACCACCTCGACCACGGCCCGCATCATTGTCGAAGGCAATCAGTCAGCCGGTATAGCCCTTGAAAACGGCCAGACTGGCAATTTCACCTTCGATGGCAATCTGAGCATTACCGGCACGGATGTCACCGGCATACGTCTGGCCGGCGACCGTACCGGCAATGTCTATGTCAGCGGCGCTATCACCTCTCAGGGACCAAACGCGACAGGTCTGGATATTTCCGGTACCCAGACCGGCTCGGTCATTATTGATTCGAGCATCGGCAATTCCGGTTATCGCTATCCTAGTGGCGTGAGCACTGACCTGCTTGAAAAGCTCAAGGCCGAGCACAAGCAACAGGGCAAGTCCGCTGTCTCCATCTCTGGTGATGTCACCAAAGGCATCCTGATTGGGGGTGCCGTGGCTGATACGGACGCAGACAAACCCGTCGCCGAGAGAAACAACGATGAAAACGGCAACGGTCTGACCGATTCGACCGAAAGCAATGCCGCGATTGTCCAATACGGCAGCGCGCCAGCTTTCCTGATTGGCTCAGCGACGCAGGACATCACCATCGGTGCCGTTACATATAACTCTAATGCCACCGACCGGTATAAAAACCAGACCTATGGACTGGTCAATCGCGGCTCGGTAACGGCCAACGGCGTCTATAGCGGCATGAGCGCCACCGCCTTGCAGGTCGGCGGTCTGGGTCATACGGTTACGCTTGAAAACGGTGCCTACTCCTCCGGCACCCTGAGCGCGGCTTCGCTGGACGCTGACGCACGTGCCGTCGCTTTGCTGGCAGGCACACAGGCGGATAAATTCATCAACGCCGGAAGCATCACCGCCGGTGCCGGAAGTGCCGAAGGCGCACATTCGGCCTATGGTCTGTCGATTGGTTCGGGCGCACAGGTTCCGGCCATTGAAAACTCAGGCGCTATTACAGCTCAGGCCACGGGCAAAAACATCAAAGCCTATGCCGTGCATATTGGCTCGGGCGGTCAGACCACGTCACTTCTGAACAGCGGTGCCATTGGCGTTCAGGCCACAGGTAAGGATGCTCAGGCCGTGGCTATCTTTGACGGCGCAAACGGCCTGACCAGCCTGACC
>JBCEBX010000334.1:0-2683 GCA_039206455.1 Asticcacaulis sp. | reverse complement strand
TACAGCAAGGCCGCCATGATGGCAAGTCAAAGCCTTAAAGGAAACGTCCTAATCGACCAGAATTTTGATAAAATCCTTCTCACTTGCCCGCATAAGGCATATGATCAGGCCATGTCACATGAATCCTTGCATACGCTTGAACTCAGGCTGGCCACGGCCACGGCTGTTTATATACCCACTCTGGGCCTCAGCAGCCATGCCTTGCGTCGTGCGGCACAGGATACGGGCCTCAATGAAGGCGAAGTCTCCCTGCTCTGCCCCAATGGCCCTCAGGATATATCCGCGATTCTCTGGCGTCAGGCCAATCAGGCCTTAACAGACAATTGCACACCCGAAGCCCTTGAGGGGCTGAAAATCCGTGACAAAATACGCACCCTGCTGGTGACCTGGCTTGATGCTGCCGCTGAGGATGAGGCCGTTGCCCGTCGCCTGACCGGGCATCTGGCCCTGCCGCAGCATCTGGGGCTTTATCAGCGGCTTCTGTGGGAATCAGCTGACCTGATCTGGCAAAAGGCAGGCGATAAGGCGCTCGATGAAAACCACTACTCCAAACGCGCCATTGTTTCGGGTATTTTAGCGACCGCGCTTCTGACGCGCCTGTCGCAAGGTCGCGCGGCCCAGAACGAGCAGGTTGAACGCAATATCAAGCAGGTCATGGCCTTTGAAAAATTCAAGGCTAAATTACCGCTCAAACCCGAAGACGGCTTGCTGGGCCTGTTTGAAACCTTGGGTAAGTTGCGGTTTGGCAAGGCCGCATGACCGCTGCTTTACGTGCCTTACTTACCCTGACGCTTACTGCCCTTCTGGCCTTGCAGATATCGCTGGCGACACCCGCCCTGACAGCAACCCTGCCTGACAGCGCGCCACCCTGTCATACGGATGCGTCCCAGACCTCGCCTGATAAGAAAACCCCAGTTGTCTCGGCGCATATGATCTGCTGTTCAATGGCCATGATCGCCGCCGCCCCCGCCGTGGTTGCCCGCCCCTATGGCTATGTCACCCACCTGCGCCCCCACAGGGATAATCGCCCTGTGTCTTACGCCCCCTATGAGGCCCTGCGCCCGCCAAATGAAATGATCTGAGCCATAAACCTCTTTATCATTCATTTGAAAGCTAAATCCATGAAAACCCCCTTTAAACGCGCCCTGTACGGCGGCGCTTGCCTTTGCCTGTTTGCCCTGCCCGCTGCGGCGCAAAATCACAACCACCATCATCACACGCCCGAAACGCCTGCGGTCACAGTATCGGACTGGCAAATCCACGGCCATATCCGCCTCGATGGTGTCAGCATCGACCAGTCAGGCCCGCGTGGTGGTTCCAAAACTTTTGTCGCAGGCATGGCCATGCTCAATGCCAGACGCAAGCTGTCAGAGCGCGATACGCTTGAGTTACAACTGATGCTGTCACCTGACCCGTTTATGGGTAAGGGCGGCTATCCTCTGCTGCTTCAGGCCGGTGAAACCGCCGATGGTGTAACGCCCCTGATCGACGCCCAGCACCCGCATGACCTGTTTATGGACATGTCGGCCAAGCTGACACGGCGGTTTGATGAGCGCGCAACCGGCTATGTAAAAATCGGCTGGCCTTCAGAAACACCTTTTGGCCCAACCACCTTTATGCACCGCCCCTCAGGCGAAAACCTGCCGACCGCCCCGATTACCCATCACTGGTTCGACTCGGCGCATGTGACCATGGGCGTGATCAGTGCCGGTTACAGCTATGGCCCGCTGACGATTGAGGCCGCGCGCTTTACCGGACGCGAGCCGGACGAGAAACGCTTTGACCTTGAAACGCCGAAGCTCGATTCGACAGCCTTGCGTCTCAAATGGCAAATCACCGAAGGTATTCAGGCGCAGATATCTCGCGCCGATGTCAAAAGTCCTGAGGGCCTTTATCCGGATGTTGACCTGACCAAGACCTCGGCCAGCGTCGAAACCGCTCATACCATTGGAAAGGCGCGCCTGAATACGGCTCTGGCCTGGGGGCGCAAAGAGGCCGAAGGCGGGCACCACGCCACAGACCCTATGGATGCCTGGCTGCTTGAGGCCAATCTGGCGTTTAATCCGCAATGGACTTTGATGGGCCGCTATGAACGCGTGCATCATGATGAACTGGTGGACCATCAGGCCCATTGGGTCGCCAAAAGCGAAATCGGGGTTTTGCGCACCTTCCGGTTATCAGACACAACCGATATCGGGGTTGGTCTGGTCAGGCAGCAAACCCGTCTGCCGTCTGGGCTTAAGCCGCTTTATGGTGACAATCCCTCAGGTACAGTCGGCTTCGTACGTTTGAACAAACATTTTATGCGCATGTAAAGCAAAAGGCTCCGGTGCTGCCGGAGCCTTTTCATTTTCTTGGGCGCAGGAAGCGATGCCTGAATACCCGCAGGACACGATTTTCACGCCTGAAGACCAGACGCTCAGTCCTCAGGGCCTGCTGCCAGAAGACCGAGGCCACCTTGGGCTTGGGCCGCAGTAGCTTGCGGATCGGCATCAGCCAATTGGGGTGCTTCTTTTTCAGGCGGATAAACTGACGCTTGGCCCAGTATGAGTTACGCATCACCACCACAAGCCCCAAAAGCGATATGGGCAAACCAAACGGGCCGGGCAGAGGCGCAATCAGGGCACCGGCGACAATCAGCAAAGACCCCGTTCCCATGAGGAACAGACGCCATACCCGCCGC